>JBIIDU010000050.1:0-12556 GCA_044238165.1 Ferruginibacter sp.
CAGCTCATGTGCGCAAATATCCAAGGTAACGAGGGGCTTATACGAATCAGAATTCGTAGGGCTTAATTGATTTCGGGAAAAATACATGCACTCGGTAACCGGATTAAAATAGGCATTAGGACTCGCTTCTGTGGTCGCATTCAGCATCATCTTCACATTCACATAGCTCTTCATCTGCCCTCCCTGGTTGTTCCAGCTGAGCCGGCCATGACGCTGCATCCAGTATTCGCTGATCTGCTGCATATTGAAGTGTACATCGAAACCCGATAGCGTATTGTTGGCATCATAATAACCCTGGTCGGCATATTCAATCCAGTTGTTGTCATTGTCCTGAAAATCAACTGCCTGATTATCCGAGCCCGGTATATTGTCCGGCCTCTCACCGTAATCGAGTGTGATTACCGGATTGTTGACACCGGGACTGGCCACCAGACGGAAGGGCTTTTCAGGATTCCCGGAAGCATTGTCGGTCAGCACATCAGAATGGAATCCACTGTATCGGGTATTTCCATTACCGGTCACTTGTGCCAAGGGCCTCCCTGCATCCACTGCCGGAACGACGGATGAATCAATCATTGATTTTTCCGGAGGAGCCGTTTCAACCCCTGAGCGTTCTTCAAAACAACTCAACGGCCCCTGGTAATCGGAGCGCATCACCTGCCCCTGCAAGGCACTCACCATCACTTCCCTAATTGCCGTTGGTTCCAGCGAGTAAATGGGGAAGGCATAACATAGCTCCATTTTGGTGGAATCGAGCGATGAACGCACGATTTCAAGGCGGCCCCTGGGGGGCAAAAAGCGGCTGTCGGTGCCCGTATAACCCTCCCATACATATTTACGTGCGCCCACATGTTGCAGGGCACGCTCCCGTGCAGCCGACTCGGCTACGAGGGGCGTGATGGGCAGATTTTCATTCACCGGAAAAAACTCCAGCGTCATGCCCACCACCTGTCCTTTTGCGGAAAGGGTAGCCAGGCTTCCATTAGCTACGCGTATTCCCCGGAAACATTGGGTATAACGCCGGATGACCAGACTGTCCTTGGTAACCATTTCCCCCGCAGGCCGCCATTCATCGATGCCGCGCCGCATCGCCAGTGCCGTCTCCAGCCAGGGCAATGCCTGAGCGGCTGGAAGCGGGCGTGTACGTGAAAAACGGATGACACCGATATCCGGATCGTTTTTGCTGATGCGCAGGGAAAACACAGGACCGGTCTCCTGCACCGTGGCCTCGTTGCGCATGCGGGCGAGGGAGGGCTGGGCGGAAACAGCACCAACGCAGAAACGAAGCAGCAAAAAAAGTGCAGCTGCCCGGACTAAGGTCCTTTGATTCAAGAAGCAAAACTTTGATGGACGAATGTAAACTACAGCCATACCTTGAAATTTACATGTGTGGTTTAACCCGGGCCTACCGACAGTTTATGTCGTGCATACCCCTATAAAGTTGAACCGATGGGACTTTATCCAAAGCCCATCTTCTTGGGCCCTGTCAGCAAGTGACCTTAAAATCTCTCGCTGCAAAACTTGCTCAAAATAAGATATATTCCAATTATCAACTATTGGATTATCGTAAGGTTTTTGCCGGAATTGATGATGAGGTTGCCGGGCACTTCGGAGTAGAGCGACTTGCATTTGCCGTTGATATCCACATTCACTTTATGCAGTATCTGCACCTCAGTGATTTCTGTAGGAACCTCACCGGTACTCCAGGTAGTGGGATCGCTCCAGTTGCCTGTTTTAAGGGTGAAGGAGTTCTTGTTGCGGGTGAAGGCCATCAGCATGCCAAAAACATCATCCGTATAACCAGAATCGGAAAGTGTTTTGATGGTAAATGTTGCCGTGGTATCCCGGGCCGGAGTGGTTACCGACCAGACAAAAGTCCGGGTATCGCCGGGCGGCATGGTGCCAACAAATATCGAGTCCGGCGAATTCAGCCGCATGAGGCTGTCGGGCAGGAATTTTAACCGGAGGTTCGGCAGGGGCATGTTGCCCAAGTTGGTGTACTTGACTGTGACTGTACCTGTTTGTGAGGGTTGATTGAGGTAGTTGTAGGTGACTTCATTGACCAGGTAGGCAGGTGCGGGTATGCCGTTGCTGTTGATTGTTCCGGCCATTGAGCGCATGCCCAGTATTGCGGAATCGTTGTACATCATGAGCGTATCTATGGTGGCCTGTATATACGGAATCTGCGGAGCCACTGCGCTGTCGAGCATGTAAAATTGCATCAGGTAACCGAATGACTGGTCATATTGTAACCGCCGCAGGAATTTACTGCCCTGATAGTCCCGGTACAGGCTGTCAAATCCGGCGATCATCACATTGGCGCTGTCAATATAGGGCAAAAGCTTTTTGTCGTTCTGAAACAGGGAGCTGATGAAAATGGAATCCCGAACCAGCACGGTATCCAGCGCCCTGAAAAAAGCTACCGAATCGTTCAGCGGGAGCGTATTCCTCAACTGCAACAGGGCGGCATTACATCGATTCTTCTTTTCATCGATATCGGTATCGATTGTGACGGAACTGATTTGGGCGGGAGAAGAATGCATGTTGCGCACGGGACGGTTTTGGAAAAGATTGATCCTGTTGATGCCGTCTTCCATTTCATCAAAAACCAGATAGGTGCCAAATATTCCATCAACCCCGCCCAATGCATAGAGCACGGGCTGGGCATATTTCGCCAATTTCTCTAATGCCATCAGCGAGGCGCCGACGGCACCGGAAGGAACCAACTTGGCATATTTGGCACCCGTCTCTATGATTTCCGCAAACTTAGCGGCAGCCTTTAAGGTTTCCATCTGTCCCAAGGTGGTGTTTTGGATGGAGTTCATCTCGTCTATCTTGCTCCTCATGAGGTCATAGCTGAAATCATAATCGGAGGTGTAATGGAGTTGAAGCGCACCGGTTGCAGCTGCGTCCATTTTCGACTGGAATTTAATGCTGTTCGCAACCAGCGTCAGGTTGGCCCCCGCTGTTGTGGCGATGATTTTTTTTGCAAGATCGACGCCATATCCCTGCGCCGCAGTTTTGGCCCCTTTGATTGCATTGAAATCAATGTTTGTCTTGGCCATGAAATCTACCAGATACTTCGTAATGTCTTCAATCTGCTTGACCGCTTTTGTCGCATTGGCATTATCCTGCCGGATTGCTTCCACCTTTACCAAACGAATGAAAGTAAGTATTGTCTCCCCAGCCAGTTTGATGAGATAATTATTTATTTTGTTCGTAGCTTCTGCCTGTTTATCACTTTTGCTTTGATACATTTTCCATTTGATGTTGACGTCTTGTGTCTTCAAAGCATATTCGATGGCATCAAGAAAGAAATCGATGCTCGTGATGCCGAGTTTTGTTGAATTTTTGGTGCCGGACTCCATCATCTGCATCAGGAAATAATAAGCAACCACGTTTCTTACCCGTTTCATGAAATCAGCGCTTAACGGAAGATTAGTGTTCGAGTACACCTGGTGAATACTGTTGGCCCGGTCCATATTGTACTGGTCAATGTCGAAACCGATCTTGGGCGTGAGTGGCCCGGTAAAAATCGGAATGGAGAATTCCGCAAACTCCTGCTTTAGCTGCTCGACATAGGGTTGATGGGAGCTTACCGGAAAAAGCAATGCATCATAGAGCAGCGAGTCGGGCATGGGAATGACGTCGAGTGTAGTGTCGATTCCAAGATTCTTGATCAGGTAGTTGAAGGGATAAACGACCTGGGCGGTTCCTGCCACAAGTCCCGGGTAAAAAGTATAGTTGATGCTCAGGCGGTAGTTGAACGTGGAAGACAAAGCCGGTATGCTGAAGAACCCCTGGTTGTCGGTCACAACTTCGGTCAGATAAGGGCCATCCTGTCCACCCTGAAATACTTTCACCGTAACATTGGGCAGCGGTCTTAATTTGAGGTCTTCTGGTGCATTTCCGGGCTTGCCTGCGCTTACACCGGCAATGAAGCCCCTGATGGAGGGTATCTTATCGCCTACGGAACAGACTCCGGCATCAGTAGCCAGCCAGATCAGCCCGTCAATCTTGCTGTAAGCGATGTCGGTGACATTGTTGGAAGGCAGGCCGCTGGTCATGGTGTACAACCGATAAGAACTGCAAAAGGTAAAGCTACCCGTGCCGGTATATTCGAGCAACCCTGCGCTGGTACCGATGAATACCCTTCCGTCGTTGGCTTCCGCTATCGCATTGAAATTCACCGAGGCGCCGGAAGGAAGCTTGGAATTCTGGCTATTGACAAGAAACCAGTTACCGGAAGGATCCAGTACGCCGATGCCTTTCCCATTGCTCAATCCCACGAAAGTGTTTCCCCTCGAATCGGTGAAAATGGCCCGGATGATGGGATTTTCGGAAAGTGGCAGCGGGGAATTGGAAGACTTTACAAATCCATCGGGCAAACCGGTTTCAGTATTATACTTCCCGATAAAAGGTTCGAAACAGGAAGTGCCGTTATTGAAGCATCCGTTCTGATAGGCGGCCCACACTTGATTACCCCGGGTACCCATGGCGGTAACCTTGATGTCATCTTGCGGAGCCAGAATGTTTTCAACTTTTGTCCATGTAGGTGAGCTGCCTGTAAAATCGTACTGGTATACTCCACCGTTGTTAAGTGTTCCAACCACCGTTGTACCATCGCAAGAAAGTTCCTGATCAATGGATGGGGTGAAACCGGCGTATAGGAAGTTCCCTAAACGGGTCAGGGAAGTCGCAAATCTTGAGCTCAATCCGGCTTTTTCCTCATCCAAAATACGGAAACAAGCCGGCCCTAAAGCCAGATATTTGTATGTGCTGCTGGTAAATACTTTTCTACCGCCTCCGCTTATTCCTTTGATCAAATGAATTCCGCCACCGACAGCATAAGCGGAATTATCGCCACTGGTCGCGGCCCAAACCCTTGGCTCATCATAAACAATTTCGGGCACGAACAGCTCGCGGTAGGTTTTGTTGTCGGAACCGGAACCGGATGGATCTTTCTTCGTCCACACCTTCCCGTTGAAATAATAGATTCCCCCGGAATTGGTACCGGCCCAAACCCCGGAAAACGGATCTACAGCCAAGCAACGGAATAAGTTAGTTGTAAATGCGGAAGATTGAGGACCTCCCATGTTATACAACTTCACATTGGTCAACGCAGGATTTTCCGAAGGCACAGCCTGAACGATAACCGTGGCCTGGTAAACACAGCCGTTTTCGGTTGTTACCGTAACCAGATAAGTGCCCGGACCCACCGCCGTAGGATTGGGAGTTCCCCAGTCAATCAGGTAGGTGCACGGCGCAGGATTACAATTGCTCAACGAGGGATAAATATCCTGAAAATTAGCCGTCCCCCCTTCGCAAATAAAATATGTTCGATCCACAAAACCTACTGGCCTTGGATCAACATGTACCGTGATGTAGGCCCTGTCGGTACATCCCTCCTGGTTGATGGACAGCAGTCGGTACTTGCCCGGAGCAGGAGCCTTTGTGGGGTCAGACAACGTAACATCACATATCTCCGTTCCATCCACGCAACGCGTCCAGAAATTTGTATAATTCTGTAGGCCGAAAAAATAAGTCTCCAGATTAACCGAATCGCCGGGGCAAGCATAGGCGTCAACATCAGGACCCAGGAATTGCGGTGCGGGACAATTCTGGGCAGCAATGGAGCCATAAAGCATCAGCGCCAGGCAAGCAAGCAAATTGGCTTTCTTCATTAAGGTATATTTAGCAACATTTTACAAGTGTGAACATATCACCCATCCCTACACGAAGTTACCTTTAAACGAAATAAAGAAGTACAGCGATCCGCATGGGACCCAACAGATCTTGTCTGCGCTTGATACCAAGCCAACCACCCAATTCAGTCCTCCAGCCAATGGCCCGCAACAGGATTACCAATATTGGAAGATGATGACATGGTTATGGGAACCTGATTGAGATTGGCGTTATGATTCGCCACCGAATGTTCCGGCAAAACAGTCATGCAAATTCCCAGGAATCAATAACGATCTTCCTGGCCATGGATAAAAGCACCCTTACTCCTTCACCAACCTCAGCTGCATCGCCTCCCCGCTTTCGCGGATAAGCCTGATCCAATACAAACCCTTGGCGTATGCACCCATGTTCACCGGCACAATATTCTGTCCGGGCTGAACCGAAACCTGCCTGCTCAACAGCTGCTTACCTGCAGCATCCAATAACAGCAGCGTATGCCGGGAATAATCCTCTGCCTCGATTTGCACCTGATACATATGCTTCACCGGATTGGGATAGCCGGTAATCTGATTTCCGGATGCGGGACGGCGTACAAGCACCACATCGCTGAAGATGAAGGATCCGTCGAGCTCGGTCATCCGCAACCGATAGTAGCCCATGGCCGCGGCTATTGAAGCAAATGTGGAATCATCAAAAAGATAGGCATGTGTCAGCGGACTGTTGGAAGCCGCAACACGGCCAATGGTGGTGAAGGTTACCCCGTCCAGGCTGCGCTGCACCTCATAGTGCGCCATGCCCTGCTCCTGTGCCACTTTCCAATTCAGGGCAACAATCCGGTTGTTCAGTTGGCCGCTGAAATCGAGCAGCGTCAGCGGAATGATGGTGCCAAAGGCCAGCGTGTCGGCATTGTTCAGCGTATCGAACTCGGGCGGGTTGCTGTGGTCGATTTCGGTGATGATGAGTCCCGCGGGCTCGGTCACCAGCCACTTCTTACATACCCGGAAACTGTCATTTTCGTTCATGGTGAAGCGCACACTGTCAATCAGTACCTTCTCTCCGTTCAGCCGCGTGTAATAGAAACGCATCCAGGCGGAACCGCCATCGCCTCCGAAATTGCGCACATAGTTGCAAATAGTGACACTGTCGCCCAGAGAGAAGAGCGTTGGTGAAAGGGTGATAGCTTCATACAGCGAATTGGCAAAATCGGGGGCGCCGCCCACAATAATGGCACGCGTGGCCTGATTGTTGTTTTCCCTTCGCTCGGGCTGCCGCTCCAGCACATCGGCCTTTACCTTGATGATCTTCGGACCCACAATAGCGGAAGAATATAAAGCAGTTGCCAGTACCGTAGTATCCTGACCGGGATAGAGCGTATCGATGGGTATATCCACACCCAGCTGAACATCATCCACCCAGAAGCGCACCAGATTGGGGCCTACCGGAGCATCTCCGATATTGAGAATGGACGCCACCACCGACACATTCTGGCCGGGGTCGGGGTTCAGGTTGCTGGGGGCGATGTACTGTGAAAGAATCTGCAGGTCGCCCAAAGTAGTCCGGGAATCCACATGGATTGCGCCGATGTTGTCCGACTCCGACAGTTCACAGATTTCCCGGCTGTAATCGGCAAAGGCATTGACAATGAACTTGCCCACCGTATCGAAGGCATAATAAAATCCCGAGTTGACTTTCTCTCCTGCCCGCAGACGTGGTATCACATCCGAGCCGATGACCTGACCATTAAACTTGAACTGCACCTTGATGTTCGATGCATCGCGGGTTCCGGTATTCCTTACTGTGGTAGCCAGGTAAGTGAGCACTCCGCGCGGTGCGACATAGGGTGTACACTGGGCCGAGAAAGGATCATCATCATTGAAAAATCCGGCCCCTTCATTGTCCTGCTCATCACTGCAACTTCTCCCCGCTGCAATATTGATTCCGAGGTACGTGGTATCGGCATTGTTCAGTTCATTGAATTCCTGCACCAGGAAATCCACATCAGCATAGGCGGTGATTTCAATCGGACAAGAATTCAACGGAACCGTATAAGGTATCGAAACCAGTGTGATTTCCTCTTCGGTATTCAGCGACGGAATATTGATCTTGTTGCCCAGCGGAATGCCGTTCACGCGGAACTGCATCCGGAACGGAACGGTCACCGGCGATCCGGTGTTGTACACATTCACCGAGAAGTTGACCAGCTGGCCGGCAACGACACCTGAATTGGAAATCGAGAACCTGCGCAGCCGTATATCGGGCTCCTGCACATAGAATTGGGCATAGAGCACATTGTTGTCTTCCCGCAATTCGTCTATCTCTCTGCGGGCATCGGTTACCAGACAGATGTAATGGTACCCCAGAGCCCAGTCGGGATTGGCATATTCAAGTCCGACCTCTGCATTCGGACTCACTGAATTCACTAGGAATGAATCGATCAGCCGGTACTGTACATCGCCGGGTACCGAGTCGTACAAATAGATCGTATGCCGTCCGGCCGTAACGCCGCAGGATATGTTTACATCGGCAAACGCAAAAGACTTATGTCCGGTTTTGGTGATACCCTCCAGCCGCAGGTCAGGCTTGAGCGGCAATACCTCGAAGGGTGTGGAAAGGGCATACTGGTTGCGTACTCCTGCAGCCGTATAATAGGTATGCACAAAGCTGTAGGCGTAATTCCCCACCGGCAATCCCGGGAAGGAATCGACAAACGAAACCGCAGTGCAGGTGGTGATGGAATCAAGGACATGCGCATAGCGGAATTCCCCGTTCCGGAACACTTCGATGGTGTCTCTGTAGATGGTGGGCGCACAGAGCTTGCGATATTGCTCGTCGTAAATGAAATTTGCAATCTGAATGCTGTAATAACTGGTAGCACCGTCAAGAATGCATGAAGAAGGTGCGGCTGCATGCACCAACTCACCCTCCCGTACGCAGGTGGCGCAGGGTATGGTGAATGTGGACTGAACGGGCGCACTTGTCAGTGTGAAGTCGGTCACTTGCACGGAATAAGTAAATGGAACACCGCAAGCCGGACCCGTGCAATCGGTAGGATCCGGATCTTCGGCACAGGGATCCCAACGGAAGAACCATTCGCCCTTCGTTGTGGTGTTGAACGTGTACACGCGCTCTTCGGGTGCAAAAATACGCAGGGTGACCGTGGCTCCTTCCACAGGAGGATTGCCGTCAAGATTCAACCCAGTATAATAGGCGGTACCGCTGAAATTGGTCTTTCCCTTGTTACAGGTAGATGGCGAAGCGTTTGCCGTGGCCACAATGGAGCCGGGCACCGTGAATGTGCCCACGATCACCGGACGGCTGGCATAATTGTTCAGGATATTGCCCTCGCCCAGCGTGTTGGAACTATCGATCCACACTTTGATGGGATAGAATCCGTCGGGCGAAAAGGCCAGCGGCTTGGTGATGGAGAACGAACTGTTGGCTTCGATGAAAGGAATGGAATCCTTGAACAGATAAATACTGTCCTTATAATAAAACTTCACTTCCACACCGGATGCGGAATAAGGAGAGTTGTTGTGAATCGTGGCCGTCACATCGAAGCTTTGCCCCACATTCGGCCTTGGATTGCTGAATACGATGTCGCTGGCATAGATATGCAGGTCAAGAATTTCGCGGGTGACCACAGGCCCCGACTTGTATTCCGAACCCAGCACGGCCTCGTTGCCGAGCGAGTCGATGGCGATGAATTTGTATCCGTACAACTCACCGGCCGGCAAATTGGTCGCATATACAAAGGTTTCACCCGACCTCCAGCGTGAAGTGGTGGTAGTGCGGTTCATATCGAAGATCCCTTCACCGGCATCTGAAAAATCGCCGTCATTATTCCTGTCGATACCCACTTTGGGATATCCGCGCCGCGGAGCAACGCTGTCGGCACTGCTGTACTTCACTTCATAGGTAAACAGGCCGGGGGGGCCGACAGCAGGACTTACCCCGCTCGTTCCGTTGTAAGGCGATGGTGTGAGATAACTCAACAGCGGAGCCACACCGTTGACATACCCGGTTCCGGCCACCAGTGCACGCATCAGACCGAGCGTAGTGTTCGTGGAACGGATGTTGATGAACCCGCTGTAGGTGGCAATGTCCACCGGAGTGAAACGGACCACCATCGTGACCGTGCCGCCCACGGGCAAATCGAACTGTCCGCTTGTGGTGGCGCTGAACCTGGGGTTGGGCGAGGTTACGGAAACAATACGCAGCGGAATATTACCCGTGTTGCGTATGATGAAGTCCTTGCTGGCCGTGGTTCCCCGCACGACACGGCCGAAATCGTAATTGGCAGGCGTTACCGACCATGCCGGCGCCGGTGCCACGCCCCTGCCCTGCAGGGTGATGTTGAAATTACCCGCCGATGTGTTCAGGATAAACACGTTCTGATACAGGAGCAGGTCGGCCGGTGTGAAACGAACAGGAATATTGATGCTGGTGCCCGGAGGAACGGTTACCGGGAAGGAGTAACTGGTGAAGAACGGTGCTTCCAGTCCGCTGATGCCGTTTACCGTTTCGGGCAGCGTGCCGGTATTGGTTACCGTAATCAGTTTGATGACGCTGGAGTCTTCCACCACACTGCCGTAATTGTAGAGTGCAGGATTCACGGTAATTGCACTGAAATTGACCGTTACAATCACCGTATCGGTGGCGATGCATCCGTAATTTCCGGTAGCCGTGAGCGAATAACGGGTAGTGACGGCGGGTGCCACGGTGATGACCGAATCACTTTGACCGGTGCTCCAGAGCAAAGTCCCCGAACCGCTGCCACGCAACACGACACTGCTGCCGCGAAGTATGGTTTGATCGGCGCCGGCATTGACGGCAGGAAGCGGAATCACAGAAACCGTCACCGTATCTTTTTTCACGGAACAGCCTCCATTGTCGGTGATGGACACTTCGTACGAAGTGGTGACAGCGGGGCTGACCAAATAGGTTGCGGATGCAGGTCCGCCGGTCCAGCTGTAGCTGATACCTCCCGTGGCTTTCAATACCGCAGTACCGCCAAAGCAGATGGTGGTATCGGCGGAAGCACTGCCGTTGTTCAGCGAAGGCCGCGCAATATTTCTTACAATGGTGTCATTATCGGTACGCTGATCGCCGGGTAAAGCTGTGTACACCCTGAGCTCATACAATTGTGCCGGATTGGGGAAGGATGCGGGTGTGGTAAAGGTATAGGTAAGGTCGGCACCTGCCGCAAGAGAAGCAGTCACGGTTTCAGTGACGGGTGTTCCGCCATTGATCTGGTAACTGACCGGGAACCCGGACTGGGCATCGGTGCCGGCATTGCGGAGGCTCACCACCACAGCTGCGGTGCTGCCCAGTCCGCAACCTCCTACCGGAGCGATGATGCTGCTCATGGTGATGTCGCGCGCCAACGGAGGGCTGATGCTGAACGATGTTTGAGCCGACGCGGGGAGGTAATTCACATTGCCGGCCTGAGTGGCAGTCACGGTAACGGTACCGGGACCCAGAATCGTAATGATGTTTCCGTTGATGCTTGCAACGCCGGTTGCGGGCACGGTGACAATGCTGAATGTGACCGGCAGACCGGAACTTGCCAGAGCCAGCACACTGAAAGGTGCGTCGTTGAAACTCTTGTCGGGAATCACCTGGATAGCAATCGTCTGTCCGATCTTCCCGATGACCAGCGTGCTGTCGGCACTGCCCTGATAGTTGCTGTTCACAATTGTGCCGGTAACCGCATAACTGCCGGCATTGACCGGCTCGGAGGAAGAACCGTTGTAGGTAAGCGCCACCGCAAGCCCCGCAGGATTGGTTACCGCATTAGCCCGCTTGGGTGTACCGTCGTATGTGTATTGCAATGCACTGAGGGTAACCGTGGCAGCAGCCTTGTTCACAATAATGCTGAGCGTTGCGCTAGCAGGATTGTAATTGTCGTTACCGGCCTGATAAGCCGCCACCACGATGGTGCCGCCGCCAGTAATGGTTATGGTATTGCCGCTGATGGTGGCAGGACCGCTGATAATGGCATAAGTAACCGGCAAACCGGAAGAAGCGGTTGCCGCCACCGGGAAGGGAACATCACCAAAGGTACGCGGAGCCACCGGAGTGAATGTTACGGTCTGGTCGAGCCGTACAATCGAAATCACCACCGGAGCCGATTGGATACCGGCACCGCAGGAATTGAAGTATGCTGCGCTGTAGCTACCGGTTTCATTATCGGGCACGGTATAGGTTCTACCTGTCTGACCGGCAATGAGTACGCCGTTCTTATACCAACGGTACTCGGTCACACCCTGATCGGTACCAAGTTGTGCAACGCTGAGGATTCTAATATTGACACTGATGGTGGGTGCTAATGTGGGCGGTGCCGAAAACACACGCACGACGTATTTGATGGGTGTTCCGATACCACATGAATTGGTGGGCGTCACCAGTATGGAATCGGTTCCGGCCACCGACCAGCTGACTGTAGCGGATTGCGGACCTGCACTCAACACACCCAGGCCATTGACCAGCTGCCACGCATAATTGGTCCCCGTTTCCATTCCGGTAAGGGTATAATTCTGAAGGACCGTACAGGTGGTAGCGGCACCGTTAACACTGAATAAGGATACAGGTGTGCGCTTGACGCTGATCTGGTCGGCACTTACCCTGCTGGTGCTGATGGGTGAAGTGGAAACGATGCGTATGCGATAACCGATACCGGATGCGGCATTGGCGGGTATGGTACAGGCAATGATGCCCGAGGTGTCGGTAGCAAGCGAACCGATGTTTACCGGATTGCCAAAATTGCCGGAAGCATCCGACAACTGTGCGGTAAAGGTATTGGTGCTGCCGAAGCGGGTATTGACGGTGAAGGGAACCGAATAGGAAGTTCCCGCGCAGGCTACCGTAGTAA
>JBIIDU010000267.1:0-3548 GCA_044238165.1 Ferruginibacter sp.
ATCGTACGGGGTCGGAGGGCGAAAGCTGTTTCAGGAAAGCGGTGAGTGATTCCGCAGTTTGCCAGTCGTTCTGTTTCCTGCCGATCATGTTCAGCGCCCGGGCCACGCGGGCCACATGCACATCCAGCGGAATGATGAGCTGCGCGGGACTTACTTTGTTCCAAAGCCCGAAGTCCACTCCGCGGTCATCGTTGCGCACCATCCACCGCAGGTACATATTGAGTCTTTTGCAGGCCGAATGCTGTGCGGGCGAGGCGATATGTTTTTCGGTGCGCTTCAGGTGTTCTTCCGAAAAAAAATATTCCCGGAAATGATTGAGCCCTTGCTCGACTGTCATTCCTTTTTTGGGGAAGAAAGCCGTTTCCAGCGTATCGTGGGTCTGGTAATGCCGGTGCAATACTTCGATGAAATAGCAGCAATCGTCAAAATTGAAGGTGCGGTGCCTGAAGCCCGAGAGTCTTTTTATCGCTTTAGGATCGGAAGCACGGCAAAAGGCATTAGGCTGCATTTCCATCGCCTGCATCAGTTCGCGCGATTTGCCGATGATGGTGGTGCGGTTGCCCCAGGCGAAAAGCGCGGCAAAGAGGCCGGCGATTTCGATATCTTTTTTATCTGTAAAAAGATGCGGAATGCTGACGGGGTCGCCGGGAATGAAATCGGGATTGTTGTACCGGTCCGCTTTCTCCTCCAGCAGTTCTTTCAAAGCATCGTTTGTCATGATCCGATGGCCTGCCGGAGATCATCAATAAGGTCCTCTGCGTCTTCAATGCCCACGCTCAGGCGTATCAGGCTGTCGCTGAGTCCGTTCTTCAGCCGTTCTTCGCGCGGTATGGAAGCATGGGTCATGGTGGCAGGATGATTGATCAGGCTTTCCACGCCGCCCAGGCTTTCGGCCAGCGAAAACAGCACGGTGGAGGTGAGCACTTTTTTTGCCGCTTCGGTGCTGTTGTCTTTCAGTTCGAAACTGATCATACCGCCGAAGTCGCGCATTTGTGCGGCGGCAATGCCATGCCCCGGATGGTCGGAGAAGCCGGGCCAGTAGACTTTGCCCACTTTGGGATTTTCTTTCAGCCAGTGTGCAACGGCACGTCCGTTTTCACAATGGGCGCGCATGCGTACCGCCAGTGTTTTGATGCCGCGCAGCACAAGGAAGCAGTCCATAGGCCCGGGCACGGCGCCGCAGCTTTTCTGGATGAAATAAAGTTTTTCGCGCAGGGCCTCGTCGTTGAGCATCAGGCATCCCTGGATCACATCGCTGTGGCCGCCCAGATATTTGGTGGCGCTGTGCATGACGATATCGGCACCGAGGTCGAGCGGATGTTGCAGGTAGGGCGATGCGAACGTATTGTCCACGCAAAGCAGGGCACCCGCTTTTTTGGCGATTGCGCTTACAGTGGCGATATCGGTGATGTTCATCAGCGGATTGGTGGGCGTTTCAATCCAGATGAGCCGGGTTTTGGGCGTGATGGCTTTTTGCACATTTTCGGCAACCGTGGTATCGACTGCAATGAAGCGGATGCCGAATTTTTCAAACACTTTGGTGAAGAGCCGGTAGGTTCCGCCGTACATGTCGCTGGCACAAACCACTTCGTCGCCCGGGGCCAGCAGTTTGATGACCGCATCGGTGGCCGCCACGCCGCTGCTGAAGGCCAGGCCGAAACGCCCATGCTCAATTTCTGCTAGTGTTTTTTCGAGTGCGGTACGGGTGGGGTTCTGGCTGCGCGCGTATTCGTATCCCTTATGCTCGGCAGGAGCCGCCTGCACATAGGTGCTGGTTTGGAAAATGGGGGTCATGATGGCACCGGTCACCGGCTCGGGCGCGGCTCCGGCATGTACCATCAGGGTGGATGCTCCCTGCTTCCTGTTGTTGGGGTTCTTGTTGGCCATGTATGTTTTTTTGTTGCTTTTTTTCGGTCCCGGTTACGATAAAAATGGTGCGGCACAAAGATAGCGCCAGTCATAGTTTCCGGCTTCATGGGCGCCGAGGGGAACCACTGCTTTTTCCAGCGCCGTTTTTTTGAGGATGCCCGCGCCGATGAGTTTTTCTTTGGCTGCGCGGATCCGCTCATTCATGGAGCTTTCCTGCATCCATTTTTTCTGTGGCGGTTCGTATCCTACTTTGTCGCTGCGCCAGATGATACTGTCGGGGAGGCGGTTCTGGAAGGCTTTGCGCATGATCCATTTGGTGAACCCTTCGCGCATTTTGAAGGAAGCGGGAAGGGTGAAGATGAATTCCACCAGTTCGTGTGAAAGGAAGGGCAACCTCACTTCGAGGCCGTGCGCCATGCTGTTGCGGTCGGAAAAGCGCAGCAATTCCTCCAGGCCCAGCATCATCGTATTGAAGTAGAGGATATCGTTGAGTTTCGTGATGATGGGTTTCTGCACCCCTTCCCACTCGCGTCCGCGCAGCGAACGCAGAAATCCGGGATCGAGGTCGGGCTGCTGCACCATTCTCCGGTATTCTTTCCATTCCAGGTGGATGGCGGTATGTGCGGGAAGATAGATGGCCAGATAATTGCCCGGTCCCCACTTCACAGGAACACCGTGTTTGCGAAACTGCTCCTTTTCCTGCCTTGCGGTGGAGAAATTACTTCGGTCCACCAGTTGCTGCAGGTGCCAGTGGATGTATTTGTGATAACCGGCAAGTGCTTCATCGGCTCCCTGCCCGTCGAGCAGGACGGTGACCCCTTTGTTCCGGGCCATTTCAAATACTTTGTATTGCGCGAAAATGCTGGAAGAGGGAAAGGGTTCTTCCTGGAAATAGCAAAGCCGGTCTATGAGCGTATGTAGTTCTGCCGCAGAGGGTTCAACGGAATGGTTTTCAAATTCCAGCGAACGGGTTACGGTGTCGATATGCGGGCCTTCGTTCTTTTCAAATCCCGGAAAAAGCGCTGAAAAGGTCTGGTGGGGCCGGGTATCGCTGCGCAACTCCTTGATGAGTGCGGCAAGCACCGAGCTGTCGAGGCCTCCGCTGAGGCTGCTGCCGATGGCCACATCGCTGCGCAAACGCCGGCTTACCGAGCGGGTGAGTAATTCGGTGAAGCGCTCCTTGGCTTCCTCTTCACTGATATCGGCTTCGGTATCCTTGTCTAGTTTCCAGTAATTGAAGAGATGGTAATTGTGGTCGTGCAGGGTGTATCTGAGAAAATGCGCGGGAGGAAGCGCGGCAATGTTCTCATAGAAGGTCTGCTTCTTGTCGTAAGCGTTCTGCACATATCCCAGCGCCAGATAGTTGGCCAGCATTTTGTGGTCGGGCAGTTTTTCAATGCCGATGGCCCAGAGGGCTTTCATTTCGCTGGCGAAGATGAAATGCTTTTCGTCGGAGTAATAATAAAAAGGTTTTTCTCCGAAGCGGTCGCGGGCGGCGAAGAGGCTTTGGGTCCTGTTGTCCCAGATGGCGAAGGCGAACATGCCGTCGAAGCGCTGCAGGCATTCTTCTTTCCAGCAATCGTATGCCGCCAGAATGACTTCGGTGTCGGACCGCGTGCGGAAGGCATAGCCAAGGCTTTTGAGCTCTTCCCGCAATTCGATATAGTTGTAGATTTCGC
>JBIIDU010000268.1:0-3528 GCA_044238165.1 Ferruginibacter sp.
GGAACAGCAAGACCTACCGCGAACTCAACCCCAATATTTTCGACTGGCTCTCGCTGCAGGACAGGATCAAGTATATCCTTACCTGCATCATGATCGTGGTGGCCGTTGTAAACCTCATCACCTGCCTGCTGATCATTGTGCTGGAAAGAACGCGTATGATCGGTGTGCTCAAGGCGCTCGGTACGGCAGATTGGAGCATCCAGCAGATTTTTCTCTACAACACCACCTTCATTGCAATCACCGGTTGCATCCTGGGACTATTGCTCGGGCTGGGCATCTGCTGGCTGCAAAACGCAACGGGTTTCATCCGGCTCGATGAGGAAGCTTACTTTATGGACAGGGCTTATGCCCATATCGTCGGATGGCAGGTAGCGTTGGTTCTGGCAGGAACATTGTTCATTTGCTTCTGCACGCTGATCATTCCCACCACGCTGGTGAGGAAAATCATTCCGATGAAGGCGATACAGTTTCGGTAGAGAGGTTCAACGTTCAATCGTTCAAAAGTTCAAGGTTGGACTTTGGAAATGTTAAGTTGTAAATGTTGAATGGTAAATGCGAACGCGACAGTGAACGCTTTGTGCCCTTTGTGCAAATTCCTTGTACACTTTGTGGTTACCCTATCCTGAAAATCCTTTAATCCTGAAATCCTGTTCAAGACGAAAAAGTTCAAGGTTCAGAATCGGGAAAAAATCTGCGTAATACTTTAATCAGCGTAATCAGCGATACAGACAAGCAAATACTCAATCATAGAACAGGCCTTACTCCACCCCCTGATTTCCGGAATTGACGATGAATTTCCAGGTGCCGTCTTCCTGCTTTTTCCAGATGTTGACATAGGTTCCATAGGTAAGCGAATCGCCGGGTATCATTTTGAGCGAGAAGATGCCCCAGGTATACCCCCAGTCGCCCGAGCTTGCGAGGCTGCATCCTTTGGGTTCCCAGGTCATGGCTGCGGCGGCATCGTCGTTGTTACAGATGAAATCGATCGCATTGGCACCGGTAAGCGGCATGTTGCCAGGGCGCAGCAGAACGGCGGTGCTGTCGATATATTCCAGATAAGCGGTTTTTAGTCCGGCCTCAGCGCTGCGTTTCGAGAAACTGCGGTCCACCTCCATCAGCTGCAGTTTCGCATCATCGTTCCGGGGAACCGGGGCCTTGCTGCGGCAGGAAAACAGCAACAGAAGGAGAGGAAAAAAAATTAAGGCTTTGCCCATCATGGCAGACTTGATGCAAAGAAAAGCATGCAAGGGAAACTGAGGCAAGGGGGAAACAAAAAATCTGGCCGGGCTTGATGCGGAAGCCTTCATATCAGATGTGCAAGGCTGCTTTTTTCTCCATAAGCTGATCGACGGTTTCGCGATAGAGTTCATCGGGAACACAACAATCCACAGGGCAGACAGCGGCGCACTGGGGTTCTTCATGAAAGCCCTGGCATTCGGTGCATTTGTTGGGCGTGATGTAGTAGGTATCGTTACTAAGGGGAGCATTGCGGGCTTCGGAGTCCACCGTTGAGCCGTCGAGCAGTTTGAACGAACCCTTGACGGAAGTACCGTCGGCTATTGCCCATTCCACTCCACCCTCGTATATCGCATTGTTGGGACATTCAGGCTCACAGGCCCCGCAGTTGATGCATTCGTCCGTTATCTTGATAGCCATTACTTTTGCTGTTTGATTCTTCATTACAAAAGTAAGCCGATTGCCATGAATTTGCAAAACCGAATTGAATTGCTCGCAAGGCTGGGCGAATTTTGCGCCAGGCCTGCATCGGAATGGGAAAAAGTCCGGGCAAAGGCTTCAGCCGAAAACAAGTGGTTCATTCCCGAATTCATAGACAGGGCTCTGGAAAACATCCGGGTCCGCTTTCTCGACCCCCAACTGCTGAGCGACTGGTGCGCGGGCTATCCGATTGCAGCAAAGAGCCGTCCGGCCGACATCGGCATCATCATGGCAGGCAATATTCCGCTGGTCGGCTTTCACGACTGGCTTTGTGTTTTTTTGAGCGGACACCGGCAAATCATGAAGCTCTCGGCCAAAGACAATGTGCTGCTGCGATACCTCGTAAGCCGGCTGCTGGACTGGGCGCCGGAACTTAGCTCTGAAATCCTGTTTTCCGACCGGCTCCCCGACTGCGATGCCTACATTGCCACAGGCAGCAACAACAGTGCGTCGGTTTTTGAGCACTACTTCGGCCGCTACCCATCCATCATAAGGCGGAACCGCACCAGTGTTGCCATCCTTTCGGGTAATGAAACCGTGGAGGAACTTTCACGGCTGGCCGACGATATCCAGTTGTATTTCGGACTGGGCTGCAGAAACGTCACCAAAATCTTTGTTCCCGAAAATTATGATTTCCTGCCCCTGCTGAACGCCCTCAGGAAATATAGCTTTTTCATGGAGCAAAGCCCCTACAAAAACAATTTCGATTACCACCTGACCATACAGATCATGAACAACCGGTTTTATATGTCCAACGACAGTATCGTGCTCACCGAAAACGCCTCGATTTTCTCCCCTATCGGACAACTGCATTACAGTTTCTACCCGGACCGTAATACGCTTCTCGAATCACTCGCCGGAAGCAATGAAATCCAATGTATTGCCGGGGAAGAGGTACCTTTAGGAAGCACCCAATCGCCCAACCTGTACGACTATGCCGACGGGGTGGATACCCTCCGGTTCCTTTGCGGGCTTTGAGCCACTGCAATTATGACTAATTTTCTGTTAAAGATGACGTGGGGAAAATCACATTTTGGCAGAATAATCGTTATTTGTAGCCGTGGGCACGGAAATTGAATTTTCTCTTCTGCCAATTAATTTTGCATCATAAAACCTTCAGCTATGCAATTCAGACAAGCTCTGCTAACGGTGGCTATCAGCGGCCTCACCGCTATCGCGGCGGTATGGGGCTATGATTCATACACCAAAAGGAACAATCTAGCCGGCCAACAGCCCGGAACCATACCGGCCAACTACCAGTTTGCCAAATTCAATGAAAATACGCCTCCGGGTTCGGCTGTCGATTTTACCCAGCCCGCTGCCATCGCCCTTCCAGCGGTCGTACATATCAAGACCAAGACCAATGCGCGCCAGGTCAGTAACAGCCTGCCCCGTGGTCAGCGCCCCGCGAATCCGTTCAGCGATTTTTTCGATGACGACATGTTCAATCAGTTTTTCGGCAACCGCAATACCTACATTCCCGAACAGCGAGCCTCGGGATCGGGCGTGATTATCAGCCAGGACGGCTTTATCGTGACCAACAACCATGTGGTGGAGAATGCCGATGAACTGACCGTGACCCTCAGCAACAAGAAATCCTATCCTGCCAAAGTGGTGGGTACTGATCCTGCCTACGACCTGGCCGTCATCAAGATAGATGTGACCGGGCTTCCGTATCTGCTTTATGGAAATTCCGATGAAATAAAAATCGGCCAGTGGGTGCTGGCCATCGGATACCCGCTCAATCTGGAAACTACGGTAACCGCGGGTATTGTGAGCGCTAAAGCCAGAACCCTGGGGCTCAACAAAAGC
>JBIIDU010000269.1:0-3523 GCA_044238165.1 Ferruginibacter sp.
GAACACTATCGAATACCCGATGCCGCTCAGGTAAACCGGCAGCACCGGGTACAGCATTTCACTGGCCAGATCGGTGAAAAGGCTGATGAATGAAAGCAGCCATACGGTTTTGCCCAACCCCCGGGGTATGATCTTCAAGCGGCGCAATTTTACCCAAAGTACCATTTTGTTGCTACATTGCAGAACACGAATGCTCCTTCTGTACGGGGGCATTTTGATCCTGATCCGCACAGCCTGTGTTTTTGTGTCGGAATCCGGTCCGATATGTTTTTTCTGATGACGGCCGGCAGGCAGTGAAAAGTAACAAGAATGAAAAAAGAGAAAAAAGGGGCGAAGCCCAAATCCGTAAAATCTCCGTCCCGGAACGAAATCACCGGCATACTGGATATTACCCGCTCGGGTATGGGTTTTGTGATCGTGGAAGGTATGGAAAAAGACATCGTCGTTCGCCCCGACGATTTCAACAACGCGTTCCACGGCGACCGGGTGCAGATCGAACTCAAAACCCTGCACCGCCCCGGCAAACGACTGGAAGGGATGGTGAAAAAAGTGATTGAACGCCGGCAGGTCAACTTTGTGGGTTCCATCAAGGTGAGCAAACATTTCGCCTTCTTCATTCCCGACGGCGACAAGTCGCTGCCCGACTTCTACATACCGCTCGAAAGCCTCAATGATGCTGTTGAGGGTGATAAAGTGGTGGTGCGTATCGGCCCCTGGGAGGGCGGTGCGAAAAAACCGCAGGGCGAAGTGGTGAAAGTGCTCAGGGCTGAAGATCTGAACGATGTGGCCATGAAGCAACTGCTTACCGAGAATGGCTTCCCGCTTGAATTCGATGCCGCCCTTCTGGAAGAAGCCGCCGGCCTTTCAGACAAGATCACCCGCGAAGAGGAACGGAAACGGAAGGACTTTCGCGACATCCTCACGTTTACCATCGATCCGGTGGATGCCCGCGATTTCGACGATGCCATTTCCATCCGTAACCTCGACAACAGCTATTACGAGGTGGGCGTGCATATTGCCGACGTGAGCCACTTTGTAAAACCCGGAACAGCAATGGATGCTGCGGCCTTCGAACGCGCCACGAGCGTGTACCTGCCCGACAGGGTTTGCCCCATGCTGCCGGAGCGCATCAGCAATGAACTCTGTTCCCTGCGGCCCGACGAAGACAAATACACGTTCTCAGTGGTTTTCCAGATCACCAACCGTGGTGAAATAAAACATACCTGGATAGGTCGTACACTCATCCACAGCAACCATCGCTTCACCTATGAAGATGTGCAGCAGATCATTGAAACAGGAGAGGGGCCGCACAACCGCGCGGTGTTGCTGCTCAACAACCTGGCCCGTCAGTTCCGAAAGGAACGCTTCGAAGCCGGTGCCATCAATTTCTCTTCGCAGGAAGTGCGTTTCACGCTCGATGAGCACGGCCACCCCACAGGAATCGTGGTGAAGGAAAGCAAGGAAAGCCATCAGCTGGTGGAGGAATTCATGCTGCTGGCTAACCGGGCGGTGGCGGAATATGTTTCAAAAATCAGTATCAACGGCGCACCTCTTCCTTTCCCTTACCGCATCCACGATACGCCCGACGAAGAAAAGCTGTTGCCGTTCGCGGCATTCGCCAAAAAGTTCGGATACGACTTCAACCTGCACGACGAAAAAGCGGTGGCTGCCTCTTTCAACAATCTCCTGCGCGATGTGCAGGGCAAGCCCGAGCAGCATGTACTGGAGCAACTGGGCATCCGCACGATGGCCAAGGCCCAGTACACACCGGAAAATATCGGCCATTACGGACTGGGCTTCACGCATTACTGCCATTTCACTTCACCCATACGCCGCTATCCCGATGTGCTGGTGCACCGGATCCTGCAGGCCTGCCTCGACAAGCAGGTGAAGCCCGACAAGAAGCTGGCCGAGCAATGCCGGCACTGCAGCGAACGGGAGCGCAAGGCGATGGAGTGTGAGCGCGCCGCAAACAAATACAAACAGGTGGAGTACATGCAGCAATTTGTAGGAGAGGAATTCGCCGGAGTCATCAGCGGTGTAGCTGCTTTCGGTTTTTTTGTGGAAACCGTACAGCACAAATGCGAGGGTATGGTGACCGTGCGCGACCTGGCCACCTACGACGATTTCCGGCACAACGAGGCCGATTACGCCCTGCAGGGGCTCCGTACCGGTAAAAAGTTTCGTATGGGCGATGCCGTTACCATCCAGGTGGTGGCTGCCAACCTCGAAAAACGGCAACTTGACTATCATTGGGTGCCGGCCAAAGGCGATTTGGTTTCACGGCCGGCCGTTGTCTCCGCCTCCAAAAAAACAACACGCAAAAAGAAATAAGCCACTGTCATGAGATCCTTCGCCGAACTGCTGTCTGTATTTGAGAAACATTTCAACCGGCGGCATTTCCCCGAACATACCCCTACGCTTTATGATCCCGCCCGGTATATGCTGCAACTGGGCGGCAAGCGGGTAAGGCCTGTGGCGGTGCTGATGGGCAACGAGCTGTTCGGAGCGCTCTCCGATGAAGCCCTTGTAGCTGCTACGGCAGTCGAACTCTTTCACAATTTCACGCTCATCCACGACGATATCATGGACAAGGCGCCGCTGCGTCGTGGAATGGAAACGGTACACACCCGCTACGGCGAGTCGACCGCTTTGCTTGCCGGCGATGTGATGCTGGTGCAGTCCTACAACTGTCTTAATACGCTTTCGCCTGAACGGGTGCCCCCGGTGATCGCTCTCTTCAGCCGCACTGCCGCGGAGGTATGCGAGGGACAGCAGCTCGACATGGATTTCGAAAAGCGCGAATCGGTCACACTGGAGGAATATGAACACATGATTGCACTGAAAACAGCCGTGCTCCTTGGCGCAAGCCTGCAGATCGGCGCCATCATCGGAGGTGCCAGTGAACACAACCAGCAGTTGCTGTATGGTTTTGGCAAGAACCTGGGCATTGCCTTCCAGGTGCAGGACGATTACCTCGATGCGTTCGGCGATCCGGAGAATTTCGGCAAGCAGGTAGGTGGTGACATTCTGGTAAATAAAAAAACATTTCTCACCATACAGGCTCTTGAACAGGCCGGCCCTTCCGCCCGAACGGAATTGCTGCAGCTGATGAAGACCAATCCGGAAGACAAGGTGGAGAAGGTCTTGCAGATTTACCGCGACTGTGGCATTGATGCGCATACCCGCCTGCTTAAGGACAAATATTTCCGTCAGGCGCTGGCACAACTCGATGCCATTGCCGTGCTGTCCAAGCGCAAGGCACCGTTGGCGGAGCTGGCGGAGTTTCTAATCAACAGGGGGCACTAAAGGTTTCAAAAGTTTGAGAGGTTTGAGAGGTTTGTTCTGGTGCTGGCGCACGAGTCCCCTCGTATGCCTGGTTTTTACCAGATCATCACCATGGTTCGTGGCTCAGATACGAGGAGCAAATCCTCAAATCCTCTAATCCTCTAATCCTGTGAATCCTGATTCAGACAGGAACAGGTTTGAGATGTTTCAGAGGTTTCAGAGGTTGGCTTCGCAG
>JBIIDU010000270.1:0-3505 GCA_044238165.1 Ferruginibacter sp.
CTTGCCGGGGTCGACATTGAGCAGGCGCACACCGGCGGTCTGTTCAATTTCGGATGTAATCTGCCGGATGATTTCTTTGTCGTTGCCTTCCGAGAAATTGGGCACACACTCGATGATTTGCATAGCAGTTTTTTTCGTGTATTGTTTGACGTGGTATTTACTGGTAAAATGATCCGTTGACCATCACTTTGTCGATAAGGTTGGTTCCGAAGGCATAAGGAAGATAGTCGATGGAAGGAATTGGCCGGGTAAAAATAAGATTCGCCTTTTTCCCTTTGGTGAAACTTCCGACATCATGACCCAGATCCATGGCATAGGCACCGTTCAGCGTGGCGGCGTTGATCGCTTCTGCAGGCAACATACGCATCTGGATGCAGCTCATCGAAACCACGGTGTTCATATTTCCGCTGGGCGAAGAACCGGGATTGAAGTCGCTGGCCAGGGCTACCGTACAACCCGCATCAATAAGGGCCCTTGCAGGCTGGAAAGGCATGCGCAGAAAATAAGCGGCTGTGGGCAGAAGGGTGGCAATCGTATGGGAAGCCGCCAGATCACTGATGTCTGCATCGGTCATGGTTTCGAGGTGGTCGGCCGACAGGGCATTCTGTCGGAGCGCAGTTTGCAGCCCTCCGATGCTGTTGAGCTGGTTGACATGCAGTTTGGGACGCAGGCCGTACTTCATGCCAGCCCTGCAAATTGTTTCGGTCTCCTCAGGAGAGAAAAAACCCGTTTCACAAAACACATCGATGAAATCGGCCAGCTTTTCTTCGGCAATGACGGGCAGCATCTGGTTGATGATCTCATCCAGGTAAGCCGCATGGTTGTCGCGATATGCCGGCGGATAGGTGTGTGCTCCCAGAAAACTCGCTTTCACCGGAATCGGACTGTTTTCGCGAAGTCGCTTGATTACCCGCAACATTTTGAGTTCTCCTTCCACCGACAATCCGTATCCGCTTTTTATTTCGATGGCACCGGTGCCAAGCCGGACCAGTTCATGAAGCCTTTGTTGTGCCAGACGGAAGAGCTCCTCCTCACCCATTGCATTCAATTTCCGGGATGAGTTGAGGATGCCGCCACCCCTTGCAGCGATTTCAGCGTAGGTGATTCCGCGGATCTTGTCGACAAATTCGGTTTCGCGGCTTCCGGCAAAAACGAGGTGGGTATGGCTGTCGCACCAGGCCGGCAGCACGGTGGCACCCCGGGCATCCACCACATGCCTGGGCAGAGTGGGTATTTCAAAAGCAAGCTCCTGCATCCGTCCCCACGAAGCGATTTCCCCGTCTTCAATGAGCAGGTAGGCGTCTTCCACTACCGGCAATTCCGACAGGGCCGAACCCCGCAGCGGTTCGCTTTGGTCGCGTACACCGGCCAACAGATGGATATTCGTAATCAGGGTGGTCAATCGCTTATTTTAAAGATGAAATTCATCAATGTATCTACTAGACGAAACTGCGCTAAAGATCCTTCCAGACCGTCTTTACAAAATCCTCCAGTCCCGGATCGCGGGCGCCCATGAGCAGCAGCACACAATCGCCCGAAAGGTGGGGACGCACAGCTTCCAAAAAATCCTTCCGGTCCTCCACAAAAAAAGCCTTCTTCCCTTTGGCGGCCAGATCGGCAATCAGGTCGCCCGCAGAAATATCCTTCACCGCCGTTCCTCCTGCATAAAAGATTTCGCTCATCCATATCTCATCCTCCGGCCGAAGAGCCCTTGCAATTTCCGCTACAAAGTCGTTGCGCAAAAAACGGGTGGGGCCGTAGCCATGAGGCTGAAACCAGGCAATCACGCGCGGTGCCACCGGCTGGCAGGCAAGGATGGATGCGGCACATTTGGCCGGATTGTGGGCATAGTCGTCAATCACCCATACCCCGCTCTTCCGGCCCAGCACCTGATGGCGGCGGTAAATGCCCTGATATCTGGCCAGCGCTTCTGCACAAACAGGTAACGGTACACCCAACTGGTTGGCTACGGAAATGGCAGCCATTGCGTTTTCCATGTTGTGGCGGCCCAGTATGTCGAGGTGAAAGTCCACTCCGTGCAATGAGAAAGCGATTGACAAGCCCTTTTGTGTGAACCCTTCGGCAGTGTAACAGGATTCCGTCCCTTCGTCTGATGAGAAATCGTATTTACTTCCGCGCGAGAGCGTTGCGGCCAGTTGGTTGGAACGGTTCACCACAAAGAGTTGCCTTGTGTTTTCGCGGAAGGTGCCGAACAGGCGCATCAATTCATCGATTTCCTGATGGTCTTTGTCGACATTCAGCAAAAGCCCTACTTCGGGCTGGTATTGAACTATCGATCCGTCACTCTCGTCGGCCTCGATTACCAGCCATTCGCCGCTGCCCACAGCCGCATTGCCGATCTTCCCCTCATGGATCAGGCTCACCAGCCCTGCTCCGGCAATGATGCCGGGTTGCATTCCCCCCAGCGTAAGGATATCGAAAAGCATGGCGCTGGTGGTGCTTTTGCCCGATGTGCCGCCTACGGCGATGGTCTTTTTGCTTTTTGCGATCAGGGCCAGCAGTTCGGAGCGTTTGAGAATGGGAATTCCCAGTTGCAGCGCTTTGCGCACTTCGGGCACGGTATCCTCGACAGCAGTGGATACCACTACCCAGTCGGTATCGGGAGTGATGCCAGTTCCGTCCTGTTCAAAACAGCGGATGCCGCAGGCTTCAAGTTTCCGGCGGGTATCGCTGGCAATGCCGGCACTGAAATAGCGGTCGCTGCCGCCTACCTGTTTGCCGCTGCCGGCCAGGTATTGTGCGATGGCACTCATACCCGTGCCTGCCACACCGATGAAAAAAATGCGTTTGACTTCGTTGAGTTGTTTCATTTTGCGGAGCATGCATCACCAAAAACTTCGCGATGCAGGTGCTAAAATAGCATTCAAAAAGTAAATAGCCGTTGTAATGTCAAAGTTTCCGCCAGGCGATCAACAGGGCGAAAAGGAAAAACAGGAAGGCAAGGAAAAAAGGAGCGCCGGGCAGGAAAACCGGAACCTGCGGACGCGAGAAAAAATAAAACAGATTGTTCATCATCAGCGGTCCGATGACGGCACAGGCGCTCTGCAGGCTGGTGATGGCGCCCTGCAACTCACCCTGTTCATCGGATGGCACTTTTCCCGCCATTACGGATTGCATGGCGGGCTGGGTGATTCCCCCCAGACAATAGGGAATCAGAAAAACAAACATCATCCAGCCTGCGCCGGCCAGACCGAAGAGCAGCATGCCCAGGGCATAGAGTGACAAACCCCAGAAAATACTTTTCGCGTTGCCCAGGCGAGGATTGACAATCCGTGTGAGGCCGCCTTGCACCAAAGCCACCAACAGTCCTACCACGCCCAGCGAGATCCCTACCATTTTCTCGCTCCAGCCGAAACGGAACATGGTGAAATAGTTCCAATTGCTATGTACGGCATGGGAAGCGAGGTAAATCAGCGTGGATATGAGAAATAGGCTGCCCAGGTTGGGGTAAGCGCCCAATTTGGAGAAAGAACTGAAGGGATTG
>JBIIDU010000271.1:0-3504 GCA_044238165.1 Ferruginibacter sp.
GCCGATCTTCGCCATTATTTTTTTGATATGGTCGAGGCATTCCTGCTCGGTGGCAAACTTGTAATCGGCAATGCCGCTGATGGCGGTATGGGTGGTGGCACCCCCCAGGGTTTCGTTGTCAATATCTTCGCCAATGGCGGCTTTCACTAGGTAGGATCCGGCCAGAAAGATGGAGCCGTTGCCTTCCACCATCAATGTCTCGTCGCTCATGATGGGCAGATAGGCCCCCCCCGCCACACAGGCGCCCATCACAGCGGCTATCTGAGTGATGCCCATGGCGCTCATGCGGGCGTTGTTACGGAATATGCGCCCGAAATGCTCCTTGTCGGGAAAAATCTCGTCCTGCATAGGCAGGTATACACCCGCGCTGTCTACCAGATAGATGATGGGCAGGTGGTTCTCCATAGCTATTTCCTGCACCCGCAGGTTCTTTTTCCCGCTGATGGGAAACCATGCGCCGGCCTTGACCGTCTGGTCGTTGGCCACCACAATGCACTGACGGCCGCTCACATAACCGATGCCGCTGACGGTGCCCCCGGCAGGACATCCCCCCTGCTCCTCATACATCTCAAATCCGGCAAAAGCGCCAATTTCCAAAAAAGGCTTACCGGCATCGCAGAGGTAGGATACCCGCTCCCGGGCGGTGAGTTTGTTTTTCTCGCGCTGTTTTTCGATGGATTTTTTTCCACCTCCTTCGTAAATCTTTTCCAGCAGGCGCTTCACCTCGCTCCAGGCCAGTTTCATGGCGTCTTCATTCTTGTTGGCTTCTATGTCCATAAGCATCGTTGTGGCAACAAATGTAACGAATGGGAAGCATGTATCCTTCCCGCTTAGAACTCTACAATGAAGCCGATGGTCGGGGTGATCTGCACATCGTCATTGCCCAACAACAACGGAATGGCATTGGAACCGTCGGACTGGACGGAAAGGCCGTCGGTGGTCAGAAAGTCGGTATTATCGGCATTGCGGGTGAATGTATACTGCGGATAGGCGGGATTTTTGGCGCCATACCAATTGGTCACGTCCAGAAACACGTCGATGGTCATTTTGCGGAGATAATATTTCTTGTCGATACGCACATCCGATGCCGAGAAACTGGCCAGCCTGCGGGTATTCAGCAATCCGTAATCGAGCACCCCCTGCCCCAGCGTGAGGTAGTTGAGTCGGCTGGCAGGATCGTCAAACGGCGTGTAGGGAACACCGCCCTGAAAGCGGAACTTGAGGCCCAGTTCCCAGTTGCGGTTGAACTTGTATCCCCAAAGCAACGACAAGAGGTGGCGGTTATCCCAGGCAGAAGCCACTTCAGCCCCATTTACTCCGCTGAAACGGCTCATGCTGTAGGTGTAGGAGAAAACCCCGTAAAAACGCTTGGTCAGTTTCTGTTGGGCGAAAAGCTCCACGCCATAAGCCCTACCCTTTCCGCTTGAAACAACTGCTTCGTTGCCCACGGGTGTGAAGTCCCCTCCAAGATTGGCCAGTGAAATTCCGTCCCGCACCGATACCGGGTAATTTCCGTACTGCTTATAAAACCCTTCCAGCGTGAACCGGCTGGAGGGCGAAGGCAGGTATTCCACTCCGGCCACATAGTGGTCGCAACGTATGTAGCGGGCATCCGTGTTCAGCAGCTTTCCTGCATTGTCGCTGAATGCGAGTATGGTATAAGCAGGAAGCCGGAAATACCTGCCAATGCTGGCGTTCACCGACCAGTCGTCGGCAACCTTGTAACTCAGGGCAATCCGGGGCGATAGGGTGCGAAGCGGATTGTTGCCTTGGTTGATCAATGAATTCATATCGGCTCGGATACCCGCGTTGATGCCTAACCTGTTGTCGAGGAAGCGCTTTCCTGCCTGTGCATAAAAGCCATAGCGCAGGAAACCGATATCGTTCACCGACTCGATATTTACGGCGGGCTGCAGCACCACACCGGACGGATCTTTCACTTCGGCCCGCAGGCGGTTGAAGTAATTGCTGTTGAATTGCACATACTGCAAAACGGCTCCGTAGCCCAATTTCCATCCGTCCCTGTTTTGCGAAAGATCGAAGCGCAGTTTGTTCTCCGTTTCGCGACTTACTGCCTTCAGCCTTTTCTTTTGCGGATTTGAATTGTCGTTGTCGTCGTATTTCTCGAGGTCATTGTTCAGCGCATTACGGCTCAGCGATAGGGTATAAAAACCATTGCCGAGTTGCCGGCGCAGCGATGCTCCGATCGTATAGTTCCACTGCTGTATGGAGGGTGAATTGCCGAGGATGTATAATTTTTCGGGGGTAGCTTTTTGCGGAACGCCGAAACTGAACTGGTCGATGGCGCCAACACCCAGCAGGTTCAGCGTGGTCTTTTTGTTCAGCCGGTGGGTGATTTTGGCCTGATAATCCCAGTAGTTGGGGCGTATGGGCAGGTCAATGGCCTTGAATAACAATTGCAGATAAGAACGACGCACGGATGCCAGAAAGGTGGTTCGGTCGTTTTTTGCCAGCGGGCCTTCCAGCGTGAGGGCCAGTTCGGTTGCGCTGAGCCGAATATTGCCTTGCACCCGGTCTGGACTGCCGGTTTTCTGCTTGAACTGGAAAACCGAACTGAGGGCATTGTCGAATCGGGCGTCGAATGCGGAAGAAGACAGCTTCACATCTTCAATGAAGCTTACATTGAGGATGCCGGTGGGACCTCCGCTGCTGCCCTGGGTCTGGAAGTGATTGATGACGGGAATTTCGATTCCATCGAGATAAAATACATTTTCCGCCGGCGAGCCCCCGCGGATGATGATGTCGTTCCGGAATCCGCCTGTACCACCTGCGGTTCCGCCTACGCCGGGCAGGGCCTGTATCACACGGCTGATATCGAAATTGCCGCCGGGATTGCTTTTGATTTCTTCAGTGGTGAGGCGTTGCACCGACAAGGGCGTTTCGAGCGAGGCAGCCACGGCCGTTTTGCGGGAAGAAGTGACCGTGACCGCACCGAGTGTGGCGGGATTCCTTTCCAGTTCAATGGAAAGCCTGTTTTCGTTGCCGGTGGTGATCGCAACATTATATCGGTTCTCATCGAGGTAGCCCAGTGAAGTGACTTTTATCTGATGGGCGCCGGGCGTAATGCCTGTGATGCGAAACATGCCCGCCGAGTCGGAGATACCGCCCTTTTTATTGTCGACCAGGATGGTGGCCCCCGCAATGGGACGGAAATTCGATTTGTCGGACACCTGTCCTGAAAGCACACCCGTTTGCTGGGCAAGAAGACATGAGGTAGGAAAGGCAATCAATAGAAAAAAGGGCAGGAAGCGAAGGGCTGATTTCATGTTTATGATGCAGTTATTGAGTTAGATTATAACAACGTGAGCGCTGATTTGTTGAGCGGATGGGCTGACGAAAAGAATTTTTTTTCTACAAATAATCGGTACCAATATTTCACATGGTGAATGCGGCCAGCGAGTCTCCCTTCCCAGCAACGTCTCCGGAACGGGACGTTGCGTCATTCCGGAGCCGAGACGCAACGTCCCCACCAACATCAGAATA
>JBIIDU010000272.1:0-3482 GCA_044238165.1 Ferruginibacter sp.
CCTCCGCAGGGTATCGCGCAAGGCCTGGATATCGTCGGCATGCACATTTCCCATGAAATCATCAATACTCACTGCGGCATTTTCGCTGTAGCGGAGCATTTCCCGAAGCTCACCGGAAAGATAAAGCCGTTTGTTCACCGAATCGATTTCCCAGGCACCGAAATGGGCGATCTTCATGGCCTGCTCCAGTTTACCCTTGCTGGCCAGCAACTCGTTTTCGAGCTCCTTCCGCTCGGTGATATCGTTCTGTATGGCGAGGTAATGGCGGATGGTGCCGTTGTCGTTCATCAGCGGAACAATGCTGGTATCGGTCCAGTAGTTATTACCTGCCTTTGCCTTGTTTTTCAATTCGCCCCGCCAGATATTGCCCTTGCGGAGGGTATCCCAGACGGGTTGCAATATCCGTTTCTCATAGAGGTCGGTGCTGATGGCGCGGTAATCGTGCCCCATCAGTTCATCGTGGCGGAGGCCGCTGATGTCACTGAATTTCCGATTGGCATGGATGATCTTGCCGGCGCTGTCGAAGATGATTACAATCGCTGATTCGTCGAGGGCGAATTTGAAGTCGGCCACTTCCTTATACAAGGCCTGGATGGCCAGCTCCTTTTCTTTACGTATGGTGATGTCGTTCTCAACAGCCAGGTAGTGGGTAATCGTTCCTTCCTCGTCATAAATGGGCTTGATGCTGGTCCTCACCCAAAAGGGAGAGCCGTTCTTCCTGTATTTAACCAGTTCTTCCTCGGTTTCCTCGCCCCGGGTGAGTTTTACGGCAATGCGATCGGTCACTTCCCTGCTGGTTTTTTCACCATGCAGCAGATCGCCCTGAAATCGTCCCACCACTTCATCCATTGCGTATCCGGTGATTTTGGTGAATCCTTCATTGATCCACTGTACTTTTCTATCCACGTCCATGATGATCACTGCATCGTTGATCTGAGCAACAACTTTGGCAAGCAGCTTGATTTGCTTATCGGCCGCCGAACTGGCCAGCTGTTCACGCGTAAGATTATCCTTGATCTGCTCGTTGAAGACCACCAATTGCTCGTGGCGCACGCCGATGTAACAGAACAGAAGGGAAAGAATTACGGGACTGAGCACGATAACCGCGAAATCGGGAGAAAATTCGAAGATGTGAAACCAGGGGCCCTGGAATCCCCCCTGATAATTGAGCAGCAATCCGTTTATAAGCAGCATCAGGCCAAGCAAAAGGCCCAATGCAGTGTACTTGAGCACACTTAAGTAGTTTTTCCTTTTCATCCGGTATTGGGGGCTGTGCCGAAACCCGCAGGCATAAGATAGAGCCCCCCACAGGAAGCGGAAATAGCTCCGCGCCTCTGGGGCAACACCTATCGAAAAATTCCTACAAAAACGGCGTTTCCATTTAAAACGACCTTTACTGCGAAAAATTGTGAGTGTACCGGAGGATACGGTGTTCATATCCTCATTATGAATGGGCGAGCTTCCGCCGCTTAAAAAATCCGAAGAGACCGGTGTCATTCAGAGCGCCATGTATTAATACCGATTGGATATCTGTAATGGACCAATAATATTGGCCCAAACAGCTATCACATCGGCATTATACGGGAAAATTTCGGGCTGATTTATATATCATTTTCGTATAAAAGCGACGAATTGGCAATCTGACAATATTTTTGTGCAAATAACTACACATGGCTTATAAAAGGCAACAACACAACCCTGAAATCCGATTTTTATCCGGCCCGCAAAGTCGGTGGAAGGAGTTGCGCTTCATTTTCAGCGTGTTCATCGAATTCATCAAGGGATTCCGTGCCTTGCATTTCTCGGGCCCCTGTGTGACCATCTTCGGTTCGGCCCGTTTCAAATCCGACCACCCCTATTACCGAAAAACAGAAGAACTGGCTGCACAAATCGCAAAAACCGGCTTCACCGTCATGACAGGAGGAGGGCCCGGCATCATGGAAGCGGCAAATAAAGGCGCGAAGGAGGTGGGCGGAAAAAGTGTGGGATGCAACATCATCCTGCCTTTTGAAGAAAAACCTAATCCCTACCTCGACAAATGGGTAAACATCCGTTATTTTTTTGTTCGTAAAACCCTGCTCATCAAATATTCCTATGCTTTTGTGGTGATGCCCGGAGGATTCGGCACACTCGACGAGTACTTTGAGGCAATGACGCTGATCCAGACAAAGATGATTGCCCAATTTCCGGTAGTGATCTTCGACAGGGAATTCCACCAGCAGCTGATTGAACATATCACGGAATTGAAGGCCAGGGGCACCATCAATGCGGAGGACGATTCGCTGTACCTGGTTACCGACTCCATCGAAGAGGCGGTGGCGTATATAAGGGAACGCACAATCCTCCGCTTCAACCTCAGGCCGGAAAAGAAACTCAAACCGTTCCGGTGGTTCTTCGAAAGGGCATGACGGCGCCCGGTTGCCTCATTATTCGGGACGACTATTTTCTGCCTTCAGGTGCAGTGATTCATGATATCAATCATGAATCAGGCTTTACGGCATCATAATCTGCGATGCGGCGCTGCTTCATATTCGCGTACAACCCAAAGCATATGAACGTACATTACCAAACAGATACCAACCGCGTGGAATGGTATCTCCGCGAAAACAACAAGTGGCTGAAGGAAATCAACCGCCAGATGATGGAACTCGATGAACTCAGCCATCATCTCCACACAATCGACCCTAAGGATACGATCGATGCCGACTGCCTCAACGACCTGATCCGCAAACAGCATCAGGAATCCATAAGGCTGAATGATGCGATTTACATGCAGCAAAGCAGGCTGATTGATGACGAAGCCAACCACCGCATCGACGATATCGACGCCCTCTGCACACAGGATCTGCTGCGCAACCGGGTGAAGGAGAATGAGAAAAAGCACATCGACCTGAAATGCGACCTGATGCAGTATTTCTCAAATGCCTTATGAAATAATACGAAAGTGACTTTACTTTTAGCCCAAAAATTTCCCCGTATAATGCCGATGTGATAGCTGTCTGGGCCAATGAAATTGGTCCATTACAGATATCCAATCGGTATAATTGAAGCCGCCGCAACAATCCGGATTGGCTTTAACGTTTGGCGATAAGGCTTATGAAGGGCTGCGGCGGTTGGTGTCATTACTGATAAAACCGGAAGTTGGCCATATTCGGAGTTCCAGCTTTCAGGTATGAATGATAAAGATCAGCTTACCCGATGACGTTTATACGTTTCCGGGACTTTTCCGCCCCATAACTTCGCCACCTGTTTTGCCCTTAAAGGCTTGACTGCAGATATTGACAAAAGCTCCATTATCCTTAAAAAAATCAAAACTTTTCTCATCATGGAAAAGAGTTCCGAAGCCACCACTGCCCCACACTATTCGTTTTTATCCGATGCACAAATACTTATTGGCGATATATATCTTTTCCGCAATCGGATAAGGGATTTGATGGGAGACAACAACAACCTTAAAACAGGGTTGAGTTCTTTGCTGGATA
>JBIIDU010000327.1:0-3469 GCA_044238165.1 Ferruginibacter sp.
ATCGGTTTATTTTTAAAAATTAAATTAATAAAATTAATATGGGAGATATCCACACTGCAAAAAAGGAATTGGATCGGAAGGGATTTATGGATTTGCCCGTTGACCCGCAACTTGATCTTTTTGAAGCCATAAACAATTTAAAAAAAGAGAAAAACATAATTGTACTTGCCCACTATTATCAGGATGCCGACATACAGGATATTGCCGATTATATTGGAGACAGTCTTGGACTTGCTCAAAAGGCCGAAAAAACGGATGCCGATATGATCCTGTTTGCAGGTGTTCATTTCATGGCCGAAACCGCAAAAATCATCAATCCGCAAAAAAAGGTACTCCTGCCGGATCTGAATGCCGGTTGTTCCCTGAGCGACAGTGCACCACCTGAACTATTCAGGCGTTTCAGGGAAAAACATCCGGATCATCTGGTTATCAGCTACATCAACTGTTCCGCCGGTATCAAGGCGCTAAGTGATATCATCTGCACCAGCAGCAATGCGCAGCAAATAATTGAAAGTTTACCCGATGAACAACCCATACTTTTTGCTCCGGACAAAAACCTGGGCGCCTACCTGAACCGGAAAACAGGCCGTAACATGCTTTTATGGAATGGAGCATGTATGGTACATGAAATTTTCAGCCTTGAAAAAATCATTCGTCTCAGACAACGCTACCCGGATGCTAAGGTGCTTGCCCATCCCGAATGCGAGGAGCCGGTACTGGCACAGGCTGATTACATCGGAAGTACAACCGGCATTCTCAAGTTTTCCGAAACTGATCCGGCACAAACCTATATTGTGGTGACCGAATCAGGCATCCTACATCAGATGCAGTTGAAAAGCCCGCATAAGACTTTCATACCAGCCCCACCGGAAAACAATTGCGCCTGTAACAATTGTCCGCATATGAAACTTAACACTCTGGAAAAAGTGTACCTGAGCATGAAGTACGAGCTCCCTGAAATCATTCTTCCTGAAGAAATCCGCCTTGCATCCCTTAAGCCTATACAACGCATGCTGGAAATAAGCAGGAAATATGGATTATGACGGATACTATCGTTTCCAGAACATATTGATCCGCGTGCGTACATTGTTGCGGATATTCACATAAAAGAGATTGTAATCGCCGATATGGTAGTTCTTTTTCCGGATCAGAATACTGCCCGGAAATTTCGGTTTGCATGTCCACAGCACATTTCCATGAATTTGCGCATCCACCACACCTGATTTGACCTTATTGAAATTGCGCAGCACCGCACCGGTATTCATCGATCGTGGTGCGATGGATGAATCCTGATACTGCCAATTGAGGGGATTGTTGACCACGCTCATATAATTCTCGTTCCGGATATAGGGCTCCACATAGTTCCGTTTGTAGGTACGCCATGAAAGCAGGCAACCGGTGGCCAGCGAGTCACGGCATGCCGGAATGGACGAAAGGTAGTTTTCAGGTACCGGCATACCAACAAGGTAGGCACAAACCAGCCGGTTACGGAGCGTCTTGTTCTCAAAATAATCCTTAAGGAGTCTCGCCGCATGCACAGTTCCCTGGCTGTGCGAAGCGATAATGATGGGCCGCGCTCCGTTCCAGTGCTCAAGATAAAATTCAAAGGAACGCTTCACATCTTCATAGGCCAGATCGAACGCCTTCCGTTTGTTCTCCGTATCTATCGTGATGAATGCCCTCATATGTGCCTGCCGGTATCGGGGCGCAAAAACCCTGCACTGCTCGTTGAACACACTTGCCTGATAAAGGATCGACGAATAGTCAGTTTTCCTATTCAGTTCCGCATCTTCCAGTTCCGCATTCCAGCCGGTTGCATCATCATCGGTAAAGGATGTCGGATGCACGAAAAAAACATCCACCATTGAATCACGGTAAATACTGTTTTTTAAGGGAAGGGGCACGCTGTCCGAAGGGTCCCATTTCCAAGGATGGGCTGCCCAGTAGTCAAGTGCCGAATAATCGGGAGCCCCGACTCCACTTTTCAATGAATAATTCTGTGACTGCACATAGTTTTGTTTCGCACAGGACACAAGAAATACCAAAACACATGCTGCACATAAACATTTTATCTTTCGCATCATTATTTTCATTTAAGACGAGAATCCAATAACCGATAAAATTATACACAATGCTTCTAAGATCTGAGTAAAGGGCGGGTTATTTATTTATTTTTAACTATTGAGACTGTTACGGCATATCCCATTTCTTCGGGCTGTTTTTCTTCACAGCATAACGGCTTTTGGAGGGCCACAGGGACATTTGGGCATGATGATGAAAACCTTCGCTGACAGACGTCGTGATGTTACTCGTGAGGAACTGCTCGAGTATTCTTCATTTTGCCAGTTGCTGCCCGGAGCTTCCTCCACCCAAACACTCACACTTATCGGCTATAAAAGGGGGGGGTTACCGCTGGCATTGCTGACCCTGATCATCTGGATTACCCCTGCATCCCTGATCATGGGTTTTTTCTCCTTTTTCATCCTATATGCCTCTCCATCCCAAACCTCCGTTCTCTTGTTCCGTTTTGTGCCCGAAATGGCTATCGGTTTTCTTGTTTTTGCGGCTTACCGTACTTTCCGCATTGCTGTTACCAATACTATTACCCAGATCATAATGCTGGTGGCTATGCTTGTTTCCTTTTATCTGTTCAGGCTTCCCTGGGTATACCCTGTACTGATTGTACTCGGAGGTATTGTTACCAATTTCAGCAATAAGCGCATTCCCGTGAGGGAAAAAATTAAACCACGCGATATCCGCTGGAGAAATATCTGGTTATTCCTGCTCATTTTTGCAATCGCCGGTTATTTCAGTGAAACTGCGCGTAAACATGAGTGGAACAATCGTCCTGTATTCAATTTGTTTGAAAACTTCTACCGTTTTGGCAGCCTGGTATTCGGTGGAGGTGACGTATTGATCCCCATGATGGTAGACCAGTATGTCGCGAGACCGAACTCACCCCGCTTCAGCGACAGCAAGGCAAACATCATTAGAATTGAAAGGGATAAGTTGCTGACCGGTGCCGGAATCGTACGGGCAATTCCCGGTCCGGTTTTTTCCATTGCAGCTTATACCGGCGGTCTTGCCCTCCAACGTATGGGTAAGGGATACCAGTTGCTGGGTTGCATTATCGGTACCATAGCCATTTTCCTTCCCAGTGCCCTGCTTGTGTTTTTCTTTTTTCCAGTATGGCAGCACCTGCGAAAATATGTTGTGATTTACCGCGCTTTGGAGGGCATCAATGCTGTGGTGGTGGGATTTCTATGGGCTGCAAGCCTTTACCTGTTGAAAAATCTGGGCGTCAACCATTTTTCTACCGAAGGACTGACCAACCTGCTGATCATTGCTTCTACCTTTTGCCTGCTTCAGTTTACCCGAATACCTCCCCCGCTTATTGTTTTGACGGTTTTGCTTGCAGGTATCCTTTTTTAAGCTTTCTTATTTGTAGTAACTGTTATTTTCTATTTCC
>JBIIDU010000052.1:0-12243 GCA_044238165.1 Ferruginibacter sp.
TTCGGTACATGACGAGGTTGGCATGAAAAATACCGGGCTGGTCGGGGTCCTCCGTGTACACTTGCGGAAGGGTTACAAAAGCGCCTCCGTCCATGGGCCAGTGTTTGATCTGCGGCAAATCGCTGATGCGCACTTCCTCAAACAACACCGGACGGCTGAGCGGATTCTTCAAAGGAAGCGCCTTGATTGCAGCCAACGCAGTTCCCGCATAACTGAAAGGATGACGCAGGGCTTTCATAGGGTCGCTTTTCAGTTCAATCATCCGTCGAACGCTGTTCCAGTTGTTGCGGAAGATGAACCGGCTCCGCTCCGTTGTTCCGAACAGGTTGGAAGATGCCTGAAAGCGGCTTCCCTTCACGTTTTCGAAGAGCAGGGCCGGTCCCCCGGAGGCAAAAACCCGAAGATGGATGGCGGCCATTTCGAGACAGGGATCTACTTCTTCCTTAACGCGGATGAGTTGTCCATTTTTCTCCAAATCATTCAAACAATCGGCCAGCGATTTATATGCCATAGGGCAAAGGTAAGCAAAGCGGATGCGGGGCAACGGGCTGTGACAAATGATGAATACAAAAGGGGGGTTGCCTTCAACAAGCATTCACGAACACAAATTGTATATTTGAAATACCGGCGAGCAATCGCTGGCCTATTAGTAAAACTCTTTTCACCAATACCCCGCCCTCACTATGCGCATCGAACAGGATATCAAACTAGGCTTCAAGGATGTGATGATCCGCCCCAAGCGTTCTACACTCGGATCAAGGGCCGAAGTTTCGCTGGTCCGTTCCTACCGTTTTCTTCACGGTGCTGCGGGGTGGCAGGGCACTCCCATCATTGCGGCCAATATGGACACGGTGGGCACCTTTGCCATGGCGCGGGCTCTGGCGGGGCATGATCTGTTCACCGCCATCCACAAGCATTACAGCCCCGGCGATTGGGCCAGCTTCATGCGCAATGGTGGTGCATCCATTGCAGAACGCATTGCGGTGAGCACTGGAACCGGAAAATCGGATGCGGAAAAACTGAACGCATTGCTGAAAGAGCACCCGGAACTGCGCTTCATCTGCATTGACGTGGCCAATGGCTATGCCGAAAAGTTTGTCGATTTCGTAAAGAACACCCGGGCACAGCATCCCGGCAATGTGATTATGGCCGGCAATGTGGTTACCGGCGAAATGGTGGAGGAATTGCTGCTGGCCGGTGCCGACATCGTGAAAGTGGGTATCGGTCCCGGTTCGGTATGTACCACCCGCATCAAAACCGGTGTGGGATACCCCCAACTTTCGGCCATCATTGAGTGCGCGGATGCAGCGCATGGCCTGGGCGGACTGATCATTGCCGATGGTGGTTGCAAAGTGCCAGGCGACGTAGCCAAGGCGTTTGGCGGCGGGGCCGATTTTGTGATGCTGGGCGGTATGCTCGCCGGACATACGGAAAGTGGCGGTGAAAAAACGACGGGGCCCGACGGCAAGGCTTATTGTTCTTTTTACGGTATGAGCTCTGGCGTGGCGATGGAAAAATATGCAGGCAGCGTGGCGGAGTACCGGGCATCGGAAGGGAAAGTGACCCGGGTGCCCTACCGGGGCGATGTATCGGCCACCCTACTTGACCTTTTGGGAGGACTTCGTTCCACCTGCACCTATGTTGGAGCCAAATCGCTGAAGGAACTCAGCAAGCGTACTACGTTTGTGCGGGTTCAGGAGCAGCACAACGAGTGGTTTGAGGAATGAGGAGAGGTTGCCATTCCCATCCAAAAAATAACACTAATAATTACGCAGGGGGAAGGTGCGGAGAGAGAGGGATTCGAACCCCCGATACAGTTTCCCATATAACGGTTTTCGAGACCGCCCCATTCAACCGCTCTGGCATCTCTCCGTGACGCAAAAATAATCAGGTGTGGGTAAAGAAAAAAGCAGCTTTTATCGACACTTCCAGGAAATGCGTACCGCACCCTGTTCCATCAATATGTCAGAATGCGGAAGCATTCGCATTCACTGCAGCAGAATCAAAAAAAATGCTCACTCCTTGATAGGTGGACAAGCTATTGCGGAACATAAATTGTAAACTGTTCCACAGGCCGGTACCCCATTTTCAGGTACACGGGATAACCATCGGCAGTTGCGTGCAGGACAGTGCGAGTGATACCGGTTTCTCGGGAAGCCTGTTCCAAACAACGCCGCATCAAAAGTTCAGCCAGTCCCTTACGCCTGTGAGCCATGGCTGTGGCCACATAGGCCATATAGATAACGCCGTTGAGCGGCACACCAAAGCCAGTGCATACGGGCTTACCGTCTACATAAGCATTGTAGCCGTACAACGGAGTCTTCCAGAGCGATTCACTCGTTACGGCCCCCCTTACCCAATCGGGCGTAATGTGATAGGCATCCGCATTCAAATCGGCCAGAGCCCAACGACCCGTCTCATCTGCAATGCGGCGCAGTTCCACTTCCGGCAAGGGCCTTTCGGGGGGAGCAAGCTGCTCAGCTACCATTCCCACCACTTTAAATGCCTCGGCAAAGCCAAGTGCTGAGAGTGTTTCAGATGCACCTGCTCCCAGCCACTGCTCACCGCCAAAGAAAAACCAGGGGCACTTTTCGGCAGCGAAATAATTAATTGCCGCCCCAACGCGGGTCGAGAGGTCTTCCCGGGAAGTCACCGGTTTAGTAAGTATGGCGCCATTGGTAAGATACCAGGGTTGGCGGGCATTCGCGATAGACAGGCCATCCAGGCCGGCAACTTCGCCCCCTTCACTTGTCCGGGCATACAAAGACCAAGCAGCATTGAACTGTTGGTGCGACTCAAGTATTTCGGCCGCACTTCCCTTACCGGCATGATGTGTTTCCATGAAAAGGTTTTTTTAGTGGTTATAGATTTCAGGATTTCGCCCGGTGAATAGTCCTGAAAAAGAAAGCGTATGCGCTTGAATGTCATTTATCTAAAACTAATTAAACAGCCTTGTGTTTTCATGGTTTTGGATCCCCCGTAACAGGGTTACAGCATTCAACCTAAGTTCATGGAAATTGAAGCCGGACCTTGATTTTTTTCTTCCATGATGTTAATGTCGTAAATTCTAATACAGACAGGCAAACAAAAAAGCGCCTAAAGAATAGATTTAGACGCTTTCTGAATTTTTTGTTCTGTTACTCAGCGGAGAGAGAGGGATTCGAACCCCCGGACCTGTAACAGTCAACGGTTTTCAAGACCGCCGCATTCGACCGCTCTGCCATCTCTCCGCGTCAAAAATACGGGTCAAATCCGTTCGTTCAAAAACTATCTTTCGGGCTAGATTTTCCAGATGAAGGCAAGCGCATCAGGTAGCCCTCGTTTCCGGATTGCGGGGCATATACAGGTCCGACAGCAATACCGTCATGGGCAGCGCTCCCAGCAGCACAATTACTTTCTTTCCCCGCAGTTCACGCACCACGGCGGGCTGCCCCGTATTTTTCAGCATAACACGGTCACCTACCCGAAGATCGCCGGCCAGCGGAACCGGTTGCTCCACGCTCCCATTTTTTACAGGCTGCAGGGCCGGCAACGAATGCCGGGCATAGAGCAAAGCCTGTATGGCCTTGATGGCCTTGGGCTTGTCGTCGGTTTTGCGCCACTCGGTAATCATCGCCTTGAGTTTCCGCTCCAGATCCTTAAGAAGGTCCAGTTTTTCCTTTGACTGGCGCTGCTGCAGGCGCATCCGCTCCATTTCCTGCCGGTGACGCTCGCGGTTCAGCGTGCGCTCCATGTCGGCTTTGAGCCGCTCATTCTCCTGTTGCAACTGCCGCAGCTCCGCCCGCTCAACCTTCAGTTGCTGCAACTGTCGTGAGACATCGGCCAGCAGGTTATCGAGCCGGTATTGGTCGTTGCTGACCAGCCCGCGAGCACGGGCTATCAGCTTTTTATCAAAACCGATACGCTCGGCAATGGAAAATGTATAGGAACTTCCCGGCTTGCCCACTTCCAGCATATAACGTGGCTGCATTTTTTCCTCGTCAAACTGCATGGCCCCGTTCAACACGCCCGGAACCTTTCCGGCCATCAGTTTCAGGTTAAGGTAGTGGGTGGTCACCAACCCGATACTCTGCTTGCGTGCCAGCTCGCCGATGATCACTTCGGCAAATGCCCCGCCCAAAGCCGGATCACTCCCGCTACCCAGCTCATCGATGAAGAAAAGCGTCTTGCCGTTGGCCTCTTCAATAAAATGTTTCATGTGCAGCAGATGCGCCGAGTAGGTGCTCAACTCGAATTCGATGCTCTGGGTATCGCCGATATGGATGAGGAGTTGCCTGAACACACCCATTTCACTATCTGGATGCACGGGTACCGGCAAACCGCTCTGCAACATGAGCTGCAGGAGTCCAACGGTCTTGAGGGTGACGGTTTTACCGCCCGCATTCGGGCCACTGATGACCAGAATGCGGTTTTGCCGGTCGAGCGTAATGTTCAGCGGTACCACAGGTTTGTTGTTCCGCTTGTTGATCAGATAGAGCAGCGGATGATAAGCCTGCAAGAGCCGGATGCCGGCATGGTCCGACAATTTCGGGCGGTTGGCACCCATGTCAGCAGCCAGCCGGGCCTTTGCCCGCACCAGGTCGAACTCGCCGGTTCGTTCACTGTATGTTCTCAGCAACGCGGCATATGGATTGATATCGGCAGTCAACTGGCGCAGGATGCGGCGGATGGCGGCGAGTTCCTCGCTTTCGAGACTGAAGAGCTCGTTGTTGAGCGGAATGGTTTCTTCGGGTTCAATGAACGCAGTACGTCCGCTGTCGCTTTCGCCATGCAGTATGCCGCCGATCATGCGTTTATTGGCGGCGTTTACAGCCAGCACCCTCCGGCGGTTCATGAAACTCTCGCTGATATCGGCCAGATAACCCGCTTTGGCATGCCGGGCGGCAATCCGGTCGAACATCCGCCGCAGCGAATTCCGGGTGGCCTGCAACCGCTGCCTTACATCCATCAATTCGGAAGAAGCATTGTCGCGTACGGCGCCTTGCACATCAATGACCAAATCAATTTTCCGAACTATTTCCGGTTCATAATAAGTGTGGTCGAGCAAAACCGCAAGCGCAGGAAAATCGGAACGGCGGGCGGCATTGAACCAGCGGAAGAGTCCTCCCATATTGGCAGCAAGCTGCCGGATCAGCATCCATTGGGGTTCCGAAAGCATGGAACCGGGTACCGAAAGCAGTTGCAATTCCCGGTGAAGGGTATGGCTGAAGTCGTTGGGCGGAACCGACCCCGAATGCATGAGGACCCCGTACTCCTCGGTCTGCCGCAAGGAACGTTCGATAGGCTCCCTAACAGTATGCAGCCGCAGGGTAAACGCTTTTTCCTTCGCATAGGCCGTCTGGCAATAATTCGCCAGCAGGTTTTTCACCTGATCAAACTCCAGTTGCTCCGGCGCCGAAGCGGGAAAAACAATCATGCTGCTCAGCTTTCCGGCAAAATTAGCCGGAATCCAACATTGGAAATTTTTATCCTTCCCCGTGTAAACCTGTGTAGTCGTTATTCTAATGAAAGGAGAAAGCGTCAGAGAATGCAGGTATTACAGATTATGAATAATCTGCTGCCATTTTCCGTACAATACTATGACAAGTAGCCCTGCGTTAGGTCAGCGAATAGTCAACAAAAATTTCCAAAAAACTAATCTTCCTTAAACAAACCCGACCATGAAAAATAGCAAAAGCCCATCAAAAACCTGAGCCCGTTTTTAAATCCGTCATCCTACCCTACCCCCTTCCCTATGAAAAACAACAAAGTTCAAAACCCTATTCCATCACGAAGATGAAACCGTCAACTGAAAACCCGAATACTGCGCCGGTTCCATCCCAAACAATCGAAGAACTATGAAACCACTTTACCAAAATCGGGGAAAAAACCTCAACCCTTTTTTCAAAACGATGCTGACCTTCTTGCTGTCGGCCATTTTGTTTTCTGCGAACACGAATGCCCAATCCACCATCACGTCCATCCAATCGGGGTCCTGGAACGACCCCAACACCTGGGACCTGTCTCTTGTACCCGGACCCGGCGACGATGTAGTGATTTCGGGCGACTTTACCGTCATTGTGAACAGCAGCGGGGAGTCTTGCAGTTCGTTGATGATCGGAAACGGTGACCCTTCGAACAGCGGCATTCTGGCTTTTTCAGGCACTTCATCGCTTACCGTTTCGGGTAATATCCGAATGGGCGATATGAATGGCGCAGTGGGCACCATATCCCTATCGGAAAGCGCAACCCTCACCTGCGCCACCATCACCGAAGACGATCCCACCTACAGCGGAATATACGAGACCAACCTGGGCACCATGGTGTTCACCGGTACGTTCACTCTTCCCTATAATCTTTTCCAGTTCAGCAACCTGACCATTGCTTCCGGCACAGTCACTTCCGGCGGAAGGAATCTACCGATAGAGGGGAACCTTTCGGTATTGAACGGTGCCACGCTCGACCTGCTGGAGAATACCGCCAACAGGAACACCATTGGCGGAACGCTTACAGTAGCCAGCGGCGGAAAATTGAAAATCGGAGGCGGCGGAACCATTCCGGCAAACTTCAGCGCACACTCCATCGGCGCTACCAGCACCATCGAATACGGCGGTGTGGCACAAACGGTGGCTACGCTGAACTCATCGCAGATTTACGGACACCTGATCATTTCCGGCTCCGGCCTGAAGGAAGTGAACGGAAGCATCGGCATTGCTGGAAACCTCAGCATAAATGGCGGTATTTTCAGCGTGAATACCTTCACTGCCAACCGCACTTCGGCGGGCGGCACACTGACCGTAGCCGACGGAGCCACCCTGCGTATATCGGGCAACGGCACAATACCGGCCAATTTCAGCACCCATTCCATAGGCGCAACCAGCACCATCGAATACAACGGAACATCCGCACAAAATGTGGCGACGCTCAACTCTTCACAGGTTTATGGAAACCTTACCGTCACCAACCAGGTAAAGACCCTGCAGGGCAATATCCGTGTCCGGGGCGCAATCACTTTTGGAGGAACACCGAACAGGCTTTCACTCAACGGTTATACACTCACCCTTGAAGGAGCCATCACCAATGGTACTGCAAGCCGGAGCATAACCGGATCGGCAGGCAGCAGCCTGATACTGAACGGCAGCCTGAACAGAAGCATATCCTTCGACAATACCACACCCGGCACAACCAACACGCTCAATAACCTCACCATCAACCACAGCGGTTTTATCACCACACTCAATACAGACCTTGTTGTAAACGGAGCCACCACCTTCACCGCAGGCAAACTGGCGATTGGCAGCAACAGAACCCTCACCATCAAAGGCAATCTGGTCAATACCGTCAGCGGTGGCATCCGGGGAAGCAGCACGAGCAACCTGGTCTTCAACGGAAGTGTAAGCCCCACCCTTTCCATGGATCAGACAACCGCAGGCAGCACCAACATGCTGAACAGTTTTACCATCAACAGCAGCGGGCAGATAGTTACCATGGGCAACGATTTGCAGGTGAACGGCACCACCACCTTCACAGACGGAAAACTGTCCATCAACGGCAATACGCTTACCATCAAAGGGTCGGTGACCAATACCGTCAGCGGCGGTATCCGTGGCGGAAGCACCAGCAATATCGTATTCAGCAGCAGTACCGCGAATGCCAGCCTCTCTTTCGACCAGAGTACGCCCGGCACAACCAATGTTATCAGCAATTTCACGGTCAACGCCTCCGGCAGGACCGTTTCCCTGCTGAACGACCTGCGTCTTGTGGGCACGCATACACCTACAGCTGGTGTGCTTGCATCCGGAGGCTATTACACCATCGCCTCCACAGTATCCGGCACGGCCAATATAGCGGCAGGCAGCACTTCAGGCGGTTATATCACCGGAGATGTTACGGTGGAAAGATATATCCCGCAGAATACGAACAGGGCATGGAGGTTGCTGGCGGCACCCACATCGGGACAATCCATCAAGCAATCGTGGCAGGAAGACCAGACCGCCGGTGTAGATGGATTGGCAGGCTATGGCACCAACATCACCAGCAACCTTACCGACTGGCAAGCCGCAGGCTTTGATTTCAAGACTCCTTCGAATTCTCTCCTGCGTTATGAATCATCCACCGACCAGCTGATAGCCGTCGAAAATACCAATACACCCCTATCCGGTGAACAGGGTTACTTCATCTACATCCGGGGCAGCCGCAGCGTGACGCCTTCCACCAGTATCGCTTCGGTGAACTCCACAACGCTCCGTAGCAAGGGCGCACTCTATACAGGCAACCAATCGGGCATCAATGTCCAGGCCGACCAGTATGCCGTTATCGGCAACCCCTATGCTTCCGCACTTGACCTGCGCAACATCACCCTTAGCGGAGGATTAAGCGGGGGCGCCTTCTATGTATGGGACCCCAAACTACTGGGCTCCTATAACCTTGGCGGCTACCAAACACTTGCACCCAATGGCGGCAACTTCATTGTTATTCCGGGCGGAGGCAGTTATGGATCTACCGGCAGCACAGTCAACACCATACAGAGCGGAGCCGCCTTTTTCGTAACAGCAGTAGGCAGCAGCGGAAGCATCACCATCAGCGAAAGCAGCAAAACAAGCGGAAGCAGCATGGTGTTCCGCCCGGGTTCGCCCACGAACCTGCCGGCACAAACTTTCATCACCAACCTATACGCCATATCTGGCGGTGTCAACAAACTTGCAGATGGCAACGGTGTATTCTTCGATGACCAATATTCAGCGGAAGTTGACGGCGAAGACAACCGGAAGATGAGCAACTTCGGCGAGAACTTCAGCCTGATGCGTGGAACTTCTGAACTGTCAGTGGAAAGAAGGCCGCTGGTGACAAACACCGACACCTTGTTCTTCGAAATGTATCAACTCAAAAGAATTTCCTACCAGCTTGAATTTTTCGGTCAGAATTTCGCCCAGGCGGGAAGCACAGCCTACCTGGTAGACCAATACCTGAACACCCAGACAGTACTGAACCTTTCCGACACCACCCGCTATACATTCAGCGTAGACGCAAATGCAGGATCCTACAACCGCAAGCGCTTTATGGTCGTGTTCAAAGCCGCAGGGGTTTTGCCAGTGACAGTCACAAACTTCAAAGGTTATCCGCTGGCCGGAAACGTCGAACTTGCCTGGGAAGTGACCAACCAGATCAATCTGCGTACCTATGTTGTGGAGCACTCGAAAGATGGGCGCCTGTTCACTCCGCTGGCCGAGATACAGGCAGTGAATACTCAAAACAACTACGCTGTTTACGAATGGACGCATCTGGGAGTTGAACCCGGCAGTCACTTCTACCGCATCAAGTGTGTTGACAACAGCGGAGACTTCAAATATACCCGAACCGTAAAAGTAGTAGCAGTTCGTGGCGAGTCGAACATCACCGTATCACCTAATCCGATTTCAGGCGGCAGGATGAACCTTCAATTCGGAAACATGGACAAGGGCGTCTATACAATGCGCCTGATCAATGCGACCGGACAAACCTGCTGGAATGCTTCAGCTAACTACCCTGGTGGAAGCAGCAATCTTCCGATCGAATTACCTGCCAATATTGCAAATGGCATTTACCAGCTGGTATTTGTCGGAAGCAGACAAAACAAGACAGTACGGGTGGTAGTCGACAAGCGATAAACACCCAAAATCTTACCTGTAACCCTCTAAAAAAAATGCACCCTGCCAGGGTGCATTTTTTTTTAGTTGACTGAAATCTGATTTTCCTACTCAATTATCAGGAACCGAATCACCGATGACGTTCCACCAGGGCCGGTCAGTTGCAGCAAATGCATTCCGGCAGTGGGCCTGATTTCGGGGTGCAATTGAAAAGAGCTACTGCCACCGTCGTTCCGCAGGGTTCCGGCAGTAAGCGTATTCCCCTGCAGGTTCATGAGCCGGTATGCATAAGAGCCCCGGGGCTGGTTGAGGAGCTGAAGGGTAAGCGAAGAAGAGCGCGCCGGATTGGGCATCCAGATGCGGCGTGTATTCACAGCCGTAATATTTACGGTGACAATCGTACTGTACACCAGAACTCCGGTAGTGCTGATACATTTTATACGGTAAAATACTGGAGCCCTGTCCCTGGCAGGATCGAGCCATTCGTACAAGTTTGATGTGCCAAACTCGGGCAGGATCTTTTCGGAAACAACCTCGAAATTTCTCCCGTCCACCGATTTCTCCACTTCAAAAGCCTGGAGGTCTTCAAGATGTTGGATCTGCCAGGTAAGCCTGTTTTTCTCACCGTCATGAAAAGCGTTGAAGAGGGAAAAACGCACCGGCAGCGGGCTTCCCGAAAGCTGATAAAATACCACCCGGAAGCGGTTGCGGGCATAAGATCCGCTGTTGCTGTTCACCGTGAACTGATAGCTATTGGTATCCTGCAGGCTGAGCGGCATCTCGCGATTAAGAAAGAGGTCCTGTAACACGGCCATCCGGTCCGGCTGTGCAAGATTGGCGCCAAGAATTTCCAATCGATAAGTGATGCTGTTCAGGTTGCTGATGTCATAGTAAATCGTATCGGCAATGCCGGGCAGGGACCGTTTTTCAAGGGCGAGCAAGACGCCGTTCCGGCGCAGGCCCAGGTTTTCACCGAAATTGCTGAACTTACGGATATCGAAACCATCAATACCATTGGAGTACTGGTTGTCGAATATCACCATGTTGCCATCGGCAAGGCGTTCGGTGCCGCTCAGCACGGCGTAGATGTTGCTCACAAGCGATACCTGCTGGTCTTCTGTAGGGCGTCCGCCGGCAAAGGAATAATTTACGGTGGAAGAGAGTAAAAGAAGAACGAAACAGGTACAGGCAAGCATCTTTATGCTTGGGGTCCGTTGACGGATTTCGGGGGTGGAATTGACTTTCATATATTGATGTTTAGGTACGGAAAAACGAAAGGTGCATTCCTGTTCATCAGGCATAATCAGGAAAGCGTTGCAGGATAGAAGACCTAAACATCAGGGATAAACAGAAGCCGTCATGCTGATGCAATGGCTGTAACAAGGATCAATGGAAAAAGAGGAGAAAGGAAAAGGGGTGTTGGATAGGATGGTTGAAATTCTTGGTAAATCTACGATTAATTCCTTTGCAGATGCTGAACCAAAGCAGTTTTTTTTATAAAAGATTCAAGACGTTGTCACTCAGCCAATATCGGTTGAAGGTTTTCACACATAGGAACCAAAACTGCCGAAACAGTCGCTTATGTTTTAGCGCCCAGCCTTTTGCGGATTGTTTGCAGCACCGGCTGCAGGTCGTCCGTAAGCTTCAGCTGCACGACGCCGTACATGAAGACAATCAGATAAAGGAGACTCCGGATAAATATCCAAAACAATCCCTCGCGTTCACCGGTAAGAAAATGGCATAAGGAATATGCGAACAGCGTCAGCAAGATTGTATGGAGCGTTTTATAGGAAAATGGCTGCAGGTTGAATTTCCGAAGCAGAAAAAAATAACGGATGCCATTGTAAACCGTAAAAGACAGGAAGCTGGCAATCGGGGGGCCGAGGATACCCAGGCCGGTGTATTTGGTCATCACATAGGTCAGCGGCAGGGTAAGTACCAGCAGCACCACACCGGTATAAAACTCAAAGCGCCATAAGGTGGAAGTGCTGATGATCTGGGAGCTGACTCCGGTGCCCATGTCGATGATCCGGTAGAGGCCCACCCAGAAGAAGACCCAGCGGGCATCGAGGTAACCCTGCTGCAGATCAAAGGTATGGATGCCGTCGGTGAAATTGAGCCAGATCAGCCCGAACATACCTGCCGAAAAAATCAACTGGTTGATGGATGAACGCTGATAGATCTTGCGGATCCGTTCCATGTTCTTCTCCTTCCAGGCCAGCGAAAGCGGCCCCATCGATGATGCGATGATTCCCCGTTGGGGTGCCTGTATCAGATTGGCCATATACTGGCCGAGTGTGAACACGGCCACATCGGCAAGACCGTCGGGCATCACGGAAGCAATCACCAGCGAATCGAAAATGAGCGAGAGCGCGTAAATCAACGAGCCGCCGTATACAAAAGAGGCCAGGGTCAGAATTTTTTTCCGGAACCTGCGGGTAACACGGCTCACCCGGGTGGTGAATGCAACCTCCCTGCGTGACCACAAAAAGAAAAGCAGGCAGAAGGCAAGAATGAGATAGGTAAAGGAATAAAGTTTAATGAAGAGATCGTAACTGGAAATTATTTGGGTGAGTGTGAGCAGGATCAGTATTGTGGAGAGCAGCCGGAACAGCACTTCGCGCAGAAAATTGGTAAA
>JBIIDU010000273.1:0-3437 GCA_044238165.1 Ferruginibacter sp.
CCATAGTGATTGGTGTCGAAATGGGCATCCGGATAGGGCGCAAACAAATTTGTTTGTGCGAGGGTATGGTAGATTACATTTTTAAATATCTGGTAGTTGTTGGCATTCCGGACTCCGCGAAGCAGCTCACTCAAGGTCGTGATCAGGCTTAACCCGAACCAGAGCATGTGGATCACAGGCCAGGAAATATTCTTGCCCAGGGAAATCTTTCTTTGAAGGAGGCGAAGCATGATTGGCAGGCTGTACTCGTTAAATTCTGTCTATGATGCACAAAAGCTGCTCCGTCATTTCCGCAGTCACATCGAGGTGCGTGACCATTCGTACCTGGTTGGGTGCTATGGCTATGGCTTTCACGCCCATCTGATCTAGCCGTTCACAGAGCAGGGAGGCAGGATAATCATTATGAAGGGTGAAGATGACGATATTGCTTTCCACCGGCAGCATTTCCCTGAGAAAAGGCTTTTTGGTTATCGCTTCGGCAATCATCCTTGCATGTTCATGGTCTTCGTCTAGTCGTTCGCGATGATGGTCCAGTGCATAGATACCCGCTGCCGCAAGGTAACCTGCCTGCCGCATGCCGCCACCCATGACTTTACGCACGCGCCGCGCTTCGGCGATCAACTCCCTATTACCCACCACAAGGCTGCCTACCGGAGCACCCAGCCCCTTGCTCAGGCAAACCGAGAGGCTGTCGAACAATGCTCCGTATTGTTCCGCTGTTTCCTTTTTTACCCGGAGGGCATTCCATATCCGGGCTCCATCCAGATGAAAAGCCAGCTTGTGCTCACGGCAAACAGCCGCTATCTTCTTCAATTCTTCGAAGTCATAACAACTGCCTCCGCCCCGGTTGGTGGTGTTTTCCACGCAAACCAGGCTTGTACGTGCCTTGTAGTCGAAAGGAGGATTGATGTGGGGAACAATCTGCTCGGCCCGGATGCGCCCCCGGTCGCCAACTATGGGCTTCACCTGGCTGCCGCTGTTGAACGCGATGCCGCCACCTTCATAAATGTATACATGGCTCATCGTTTCGCAGATGACTTCATCACCCGGCCGGGTATGGCATTTGATGGCAATCTGGTTGGCCATGGTTCCGCTCGGACAAAACAGGGCCGATTCCTTTCCGAACAGGCCGGCTACTTTTTTTTCCAGTTCATTGACAGAGGGGTCTTCGCCGAACACATCATCGCCTACGGGAGCGGCGAACATGTATTCCAGCATTTCGGGGGTTGGCCTCGTGAAGGTATCGGAGCGCAGGTCGATTATCATGGCGTAAAAGTAAATTTTTTGGCTTCATCGGGGTGCGTTGAAGGGTAATAAATCAGTACACCGCCCGATCGGGGGAATTGCTTTTTCCACCAATCTTCTGTAGCTCGGTATGCCCTTTTTTCCGGATAAGGCGGAACCCCTATTTCCCGGAGCGCCCATTGCTGCACATTGATGGCCGCCTCGCCCCGACAACCGATGCGTGTGGGTTCGGGTGCGAAGAATTTACGCATATCCCTTGCCTGGCTGCTGTCACTGATGCAGATGCTCAGCCGTGGCAATTTTCCTGAATAAAGATTGCCCGAGAGATACTGGTCCCACAATCCGACAAAAGAGAGTGCCGGTAAAAAGAACCAGCAAGCCCATACGATATAAGCGGGTGCCGACATCCTTTCATTTCGGTTTGATGACTGACCGATGCCCTGTTTCAAAAGGAGCAGGCTGCCCATCATCACCAGGTTCCAGGGCCAGACCGACTGGTTGTGGTTTATTCCCAGTGGTCCCAGGATTATCAGGATGACAAGATGCATGGTGATCAGTACCGAAAGGGCCTGCTGCCTGATCCGTTCTCCGGCCAGCAGGCCCAATCCTGCTGCCAGTTCAATCAGTGGAATCGCGTATCCGAAGATATCAACCAACATTTTTCGGCTAAGCGAAGGATCTGTTTGCAGGTAACGGTTCAGAATCATGTCTTTCCATACCACTTGAAGGAAGTCGGGGTTCAGTTTATGCAGCCCGCTGTAGGTATAAAGCCCACTCAGCAGAATCAGGTAAACGGATTGGACCGTGTCGGGTTTGGCTGTCAGTTGTATGAATAGGAGGAAGATGAACTGGTATTCCCAGGGTTGCAGCCGGTTCTGGTCCATCAGGCAACTCAGGGCCTCTATGATGAGCAGGGTTGCAGCCAACGCTTTACGTCGGGGTCGAAAAAGCAGTGCACTCATCGTAAGCAATGAAACGGCAAGCAGCAGCAGGTGCACCGATGGTGGTATTCCCCGCAGTCCTTCCCATACCGGCGCTGTCGGAAAATTTCTGTCGGCAGACCATAGCCCGGTGGTAATGCATTTTGTGACAATCCATCCGATCAGGGTTACCTGCAGGATGCTTTCTGATTTCTGCGCATATCGGTTCAGCGTTGCAGTCAGTCGCTCTTTCATATCAAAACCGGGCTACCAGTTTGAGGTTGATCAGACGTGGCGTGAGGCGGTTGGGAATGCTGTAGGTATTATTGGCAAAATCGCGGATAAGCTGGTAGGAGATGGTATTGGGGCGGTCAATCAGGTTGAAGACTTCGAAACTGGCCCAGATATTTTCGAAATTACGGAACGGGCTATGGCTGCGGCGGTTCCTTTTCTCATCGAGCAGCAGCGCACTGAATCCGATATCCACCCGGATGTAGGGATCGATGATCAGCCCGTTTCGGTAACGGGGGTTGTTGGGAATGTTGAAGGGCATATTGCTGCCGTAGAGCATGTTGAGGTAGACCCGGAAGTTCTTGTTGGTCGACAGGTAATCCTGTAAAAACAAACCGACAGTGATTAGCCGGTCGGTAGGCCTGCGCACCCAGCCCACTTCGTTCCGCACACTGTCAACGGGCACTTTGTCAGCGCTCTGTGCGTTGATGACTTCTCCGGCTGCGTTTTTATAGAGATAGTAGTAATCGTCGTCGATATTCTCACGCGTACGCATCAGCCCTACGCTCAGCCAGCTTTCAGCATCTTTTACCAGCTCTCCGTAAAGCCGGGTTTCAATGCCATATGCATAAGCCTTCGCATTATTGACGCCGAAATAGCGGATCTTAACATTGTCGATATCGTAGGGTATCACATCCCACAACTGCTTGAAGTAGGCCTCGGTGGTGATGCGGAAGGGTCGGTCGGTTTTCTGGAAATTGTAATCGAGGCCGGCAACGAACTGATAGCTTTTTTGCGAACGCACTGCGGTATTGACCGTGCCGTCATAGGCCCGTAGTTCGCGGTAGAAGGGGGGCTGCTGGTAAAGTCCGGCGGCGAATTTGAACACCATGTCCTTCTTCCAGTCGGGCCGGATGCTGGCCTGGGCCCGGGGGCTGAGCAGCCATTCGCCGTTGAGTGTATTGTAATTGTATCGGATGCCCGCCTGGATGCTGATGTCGGAGTGGGGGCGCTTGATGTTGATGTTGTCCTGTACATAGC
>JBIIDU010000274.1:0-3428 GCA_044238165.1 Ferruginibacter sp.
CAGTCTGAAGTTTTCAACCCGTCATCCCTCAACAATTTCAGCAAATCGTATATGAACACGCTGGTCAAGCAACTGACCCGTCAAAACCTGCTGAAAAAATCCTGACCGGGCTCTTTTATTTAGTGTAATTATATTTAACGTATAAGTCAATATCGGCCAGCCCCTTCGAGTGAAGGGGCTGGCTTTTTAAAAAATCAAATGGATGTTTTGAAATTCCGTTCAAAGCATTACCTTGGCGAAAATTTTAAACCAAAAAACAAACACATGTCAGCAAATCTTTTAGACTCATTGACCGGGGTATTTACCAAGGAATTGATTGGTAAGGCCGCTTCCTCGCTCGGCGAAAGCGAGAGCAGCGTATCAAAGGCAGTAACCGCGAGCATTCCCGCCCTGCTTTCCAGTTTCATGAGTTCCTCCTCATCCGACGGTGGATCCAACCTGTTGAATATTGCGAAGCAAGCTGCGTCCAGCGGTGTGCTCGACAACCTCGGCGGCCTTTTCAGCAGCGGCAGTTCCAACACCAACATGGGTGCCAATCTCCTGACCAGCCTGCTGGGCGGAAACAAACTCGGTGGATTGACCAGCCTGATTTCCGGATTCTCGGGAATGAAGCAAAACAATGTAAGTTCCCTTCTGGGAAGCATCGCTCCCATAGCCCTTGGTTTCCTGGGCAAGCATGCCATCAGCAACAATCTTTCTGCCGGCGGCATATTGAGCTGGCTGACTTCCCAGAAGTCACAGATTTCCGCTGCTGTACCTTCCGGATTGAACCTTTCCAGCGTATTCGACGGCGCTTCTTCCGTAGTGAACTCTGCCGCCAATGAAGCCGGAAAAGCAGCCAACAACTGGCTGATGCCCCTGTTGCTGGGTCTGTTGGCGCTGGGCCTCGGTTGGTATTTTATGAAAGGTTGCAACAAGGGTGCCGATGTCGTGGCTCCTGTGGTGGATTCTGCATCCCAAACGGTTAACAATGCTGTTGATACTGCCAAGAAGGTCGTTACAGAAGCTTTCGAGAATATGAAGGTCAAACTGGCCGGCGGACTTGAACTGGACGCCCACAAAGGGGGTATCGAAGACAAGCTGGTAACTTTCATCAATGATCCCGCCACCAAAGGAGGCAAGGATGTATGGTTCGATTTCGACAATATCAATTTCGAACTCGGTAGCGCCAAGCTTACTGCGGAAAGTCAGGCACAGATCAACAACATCGCCGCTATCATGAAGGCTTATCCCAAGGCTATGATCAAAATAGGCGGATATACCGACAAGACCGGCGATTCGCTCGCTAACATCAAACTCAGCAACGACCGCGCTGTTGCCGTTGATGCCGCCATCAAGGCCGCAGGTGTTGATGCAGCCCGTCTGGCCAAGCCTGAGGGATATGGCTCTCAGTTTGCAGTCGTACCGGCTGCAGCATCTGATGAAGAGCGCAAAAAGGACAGAAGGATCGCTGTCGGTGTAAGGGAGAAGTAATCTCTCTGGAACCTGTTCAAAATATTTTTTAATCCGTACCCTTTTTCATCACTCAAATCAAGTGGAACATGCCTATTGTAAAAGTTATCGAGGTAATAGCCTCCTCCGAAAAAGGAATTGACGATGCCATGCAGAATGCCGTGGCCGAAGTATCCAAAACAATCCGGAACGTCGATTCAGTATATGTGAAGGATATCAAGGCCCATGTGAAAGACGGCAAAATCACCACCTACGGTATCGTCTGCAATATTTCCTTCCGCGTGGATTAATTTATTCAAGAACAAATCCGACAGACTGGCCGGAAAAGCCGGAAGAGATTCATCTGTATATTTGAGCAAAAATCAAATTGCATGAGTTTCTTCCGACTTTTCCGGCTTTTCTTTTCTGCTTTTTCCTGTGCGTTCATGCTCATCGGTTGCACGGGTAATTCTGGTAAAGACAACCCCGTACCCCGGGTAGACACGGCTGCTTTGCCGCAAGCCGCCAACGATATTTCCCTGCCCGGCGGATTCAGCGAGCAGCGGGATTTGCGCTTTGACAGCGCATTCGTTTCCACGTTCTTAAGCCGTTATCCTGCCTTCCGCACTTTTGAACCCCGCATCCGTCAGTTTTACCGCGGCCGCAATTTTGCCTACGCCTGGTTCGACGGCAACGGCATGATAGAGCAGGGCTCCAATCTGTACAATAAAATCATCAATATTCGGGAAGAGGGTTTGCCTGTAAAATTGCTGTACACTGCCGAATTTGAAAACGCTATTCAGCAATCGGCTTCCGCTTCCGACAACAAACCCGATACCACTGCTGAACTTATGCTCACCGCCCAATACTTCTTTTATGCGCAACATGTATGGACCGGCCTGGGCATAAAAGGAATGCAGGCCGTCAACTGGGACCTCCCCCATAAAAAACTTTCCTACGAAGCCCTGCTTGATTCATTGCTTGAGGTGCCCTCTTCGCGGTTCATGACAACAGAGCCGATATATCCGCAATATGCACAACTAAAGGAGGTGTTGAAAAAATATCGTGCAATTGAAGAGGCGGGCGGCTGGCCGATCATTAAAGCAGAGCGGTCTTTCTACCGAAAAGGCGACAGCGGGCTCGCCCTGGCTGTTGTGCGCAGGCGCCTGTTTGCCAGCGGCGAATTTATGGGCGATACGGCGTCGTTTGTTTTTGACGATGCGCTCGAATCGGCAGTAAAGGACTTTCAACAGCGCAATGGTCTTAAAGAAGACGGAGTAATCAGTGCGGCTGTCCTGAAGGAGTTGAACTTCCCTGTTGCCAAACGAATTGAACAGCTGGTGGTGAATATGGAGCGCTGCCGCTGGCTGCCGGTTGCCATCCGCAACAATTATATCGTTATCAATATTCCCGAGTACAAGTTTCATGCTTTCGAGCAAGATAGTCTTGCTTGGAGTATGAATGTGGTGGTGGGTACGGAACTGAACAAGACGGCAATTTTCAACGGACTTATCCAAACAGTGGTCTTCAGTCCTTACTGGAATGTGCCGACCAGCATTATGCAAAAGGAAACACTTCCTGCAATCAGGCGCGATAAGAATTATATGGCCCGCAATCATATGGAGTGGAATGGCAATGCTATTCGTCAGGTGCCTGGTCCATGGAATGCCCTTGGACGAGTTAAATTTCTTTTTCCCAACAGCCACAGCATATACCTGCACGATACGCAGGCCAAAAGTTTGTTTGGTCTCGACAAGCGCGCTTTCAGCCATGGCTGTATTCGCGTGGCAGAGCCCAAGCGTCTGGCGGAATACCTGCTGCGCTTTCAGCCTGAATGGACCAGCGATAAGATTGATGCTGCCATGAATTCCGGGAAAGAACAGTTCGTAAAAATCAATAAGCCCGTGCCTGTATACATTGCCTATTTTACGGCATGGGTTGACCGTAAGGGACGGGTGAATTTCCGCGATGATGTGTACAGGCGCGACAGCAGGCTC
>JBIIDU010000053.1:0-12137 GCA_044238165.1 Ferruginibacter sp.
AAAAACCCGGATTGATTTTTATTGCACCGGGAAGGCGTTGGGTATAGCAACCGTTTGCCTTACCGAACTGACCGAAGAGGGAAACGAACTTTACTATATCAGGCAGGGCAAAAAGAAACGGGTACGACGAATCTATAACCGGCTTATTACCGATGACCTGCAAAACTATCCGGAATTGCCTCCGACCATTGATTTGCGGAAAGGACATGACGTGACATGGGTATCGCATCCCAACTGGTTTTACCGTGTCAGCAAGTACACCCTACCGCTTATAGAACATCCCTTTGTGCCGGCAACCTTTTACCTCGACCGTTTGAATACGCTCCCCCATGATTTGGAAAATTATGTACTCAAACCGCTTTTCTCATTTGCCGGCCAGGGCGTGATGATCGACATCGACCGAAAAGACGTGGAATGCATCACCGACCCGGCCAACTGGATCCTGCAGCAAAAAGTCAAATACGCCGATATCATAGCAACACCCGACGGACCGGCCAAAGCGGAAATCCGCATCTTTTATTTCTGGGAGAAAGGCCGGCCCAGGCCTGAAGCAGTGCTCAATCTGGCGCGGTTGAGCAAGGGAAAAATGATCGGCACCCGTTACAATAAGGACAAAACATGGGTGGGTGGCTCCGTCGCTTTTTTTGAGCGATAAAACAGATGCCAACAGTTTACCCGAAATTCAACCTTGCACCATAAACATACAACACATGCGTAAAGGACAGGAACACTTCGAACATTTCCTGCAGGAACTCGAAACATTGCTGAAGCAGGCATCCCGAGAAAAAAATCCGGCGCTCTACCTGTACCGGCAACCCACCCGAACGCACCTTTTCATGTTGGAAGGACTATGCAGATGTTTTGGAAACCTGCACAACCGAAAACGCTTTGATTGGATGAGGCATGAGTTCAAATCGCTGGAAGACGCCCTTGGCGCGATTGACTATTATGACGACATCGCCCAAAAGATTGCAGCCAACAAAAAAATTCCGGCCCCGGTCAAGCAATACCTGCAGGCACAAACCCGGGAAAAGATCCAGCACCTCAACGATTTGCTCGAACAGGAAGCGTGGATAGGACATTCCCCAAAGAAATTAAGAAAAATCCGGAAAAAACTGGCTTCTGCCACCCGGAGCAGCGAGCGGGAAGAAATCAAGGCTATTCGGGATTATTACATCAGTTCCATCAACTCCACCAGCGCTTTCCTGAAAAAAACAGGTCCTGTTTTTTCCGATATGGAGAACGATGTGCATGAATTCAGAAGAAAAATCCGCTGGCTGTCTATCTACCCCCATGCACTCCGGGGAGGAATCCAGTTCGGTGAACCGGAAAAAATGCCTGCGCACATGAAGAAATACATGACAAAGGAAACACTGGATTCCCGGTACAACGTATTTCCTGCTCCGGACGGCTCCCGCCATATTTTACTGCTCAACAAGCACGCTTTTCTGAGCCTGAGCTGGCTGATTGCAGAACTGGGCCGGTTGAAAGACAGCGGCTTGATGGTGATGGGTATCCGGGAAGCCCTTATGCAGCATACGCCAGCTGGAAAAGATGATGTGGTTCTGGAAAGAATTTACACCATGCTGGGTAACGGGCAGAAACCGCTCAACGTTTTATTGAAGGAATCTGCTGAAATCTGCCACCGTTTTTCGGAAGAGCAGGTGCTGAACACGCTCGTAACGGGAATTAAGAAACCGGGAAACGAAAAGCCGGATTAAAAAGCGCATTAAGAGACATGATTTACCAGTCGCTGGTTTCAAGATGACTGGGCTGGACTGCAATAGATAAGATGAAAAGAATCCGGCCCTCTTCGAGCGCATCATCACCCTGTATCAGTTTTGCCCGGGCAAAAGCTTCGTCGCTGCAGTTGATGCAACCGAGTTCCACCTGCTCCTTGTTGAAGTTGAATTTCCCTTTGTTGTCGGCCACCACTGTACCCGCATCCGGGGAATTGCCCCCATGGAATACGATGTCTGCCTCGTTTTTGACACGCAACTGGTATAGTGTCATTCCGGCAAACAAACCGCTTTTCATCACCCAGTTGTTTTGACCAACATAATTAGAGAGCTGGGTTGCTCCGGCCACATTTTGCTGCCCGCCCAGCAAGATGCCTCTGATTCCCCGCCGGTTGGCCTGGTCGTGCCAGAGGAAAACAACTTGTCGGGCTGAATTGGCAAAAAGAATGGAACAATTGACCATGTCGTTGCCGGAGATGAAATACATGTCTTTGCGGACGTTCTGCTCGCCAAAATAATGAGTCAGGTATTCATGGGAAGAAAAGACAAAGAGGTCATCGGCATAATTTACGTCGACAGGCGCAGGAAAAGACTTTCGGAAAAAAGTAAGGGAATATAAGGCAGCGCTTTCGGAGGAATCCATACCGGTTTCAACCAACATGTCCCGAAGCTGAAAAATCGTTCGTTTCTGATCGGCATCATTTTCCGGACAGATGAATTTCTTCTCCTTAAACTCCTCAAGCAACGTCCGATATTCCTCAACGGAAGTGGTTGTATAGATTAACTTGTTTTTATCTTTCAATTCAACACGGATCAGCCTTCGGAGGCTTGTGTCGGCATCCCTCCTTTTTGTAGCCGGAATTTTCGGTAATTCATAATGGCGGAATACCGTGTCGCCACTTCGCTCCACCGACTTCGAAAAAAAGTCTTTGCGTAAAACCGAAGTCTCGAATTTTGAGGGAACCAAAGAAGTCCATTCCAGAAAATCATCCAGGTCAGGGAGCTGCTGGGCATAGCCATCAGGTCCTGAAAGAATCAGGATCAGGCAAAATATTGCCGAAAAGGGACCTCTTATACCTGAAAAAAGAAACATGGGTTGTTACTTTTATAAGACCGAAATGGACAAAGTGTTCATTTTCAACCGGTCAAATCATTAACCAAACGAAAATCCTCATGAATTTATTTTTCACGACTGTGGATAAAAAAAATGCCCCTAACTAGGAGGCATTGTAAATCAGTTGTTTAGATATGTATTATTTCGCCTTGACAGTCTTTCTTTTGGTAGCTTTCAGTGCCGCCTGTATGGCTTTGCTCATTTCATCGTAGTTGACCTTTCCGGTATAGCGTTGTCCGTTCACAAAAAAAGTAGGAACATCCTTCACGCCCCGGTTATGGCCTTCCTTGATATCGCCCTGAACCTGCCAGCCGTAGGTGGCGTTCACCAGCTCATCCAGAAAACGCTTGTTTTGCACACCTGCTTCCTTACTCAGCAATTTGAGGCTGGTGGTACCCAGATTTCTGCGGTTGGCGAACAGGATATTGTGCATCTCCCAGAACTTGCCGTCCTGTGCAGTGGCCACCGCCGCCTCACCCGCCTTGAGTGCACGCTGGTGAATTTTGGTAAGGGGAAAATGACGGAAATTGAAGCGGACCTTTCCGTCGAAATTTTCCAGCAGTTGCTTGACCACTTCGTTCGCTTTGGCACAAGCCTCACTTTCGTATTCACCAAACTCCTCAAGTGTTACCGGGGCGTTTATATCTCCAACAAATACGTCTTTGGGTTCAATGATTTCAGCTACTTCTTTCTTGAAAGCCATGGAAAAAACAATTTAACTTAATATGTATTATTTGTGACCCATTTCAGCCACATCAGCAAAACAAAACAACGGGCCAGAAGTTGAGTATTCGGATGAAGGTAACCTTTTTTGTTTGTTGACCAATACCGCCTATAAAATAGATAATATAAATATGTGCAACTTATTTATATTTAATGTTTTAGGAAATACTGTCACCCTATTTCTTTCTCCAACCGGACCGGCTTCCCGTTTGTTTTTTCCACCGGAAGGTCACTCCGGAATACCACCACCCCGTCGAACACGTCCACGACTACTGCTTTCGATTTATCGATGTCGCCGGCCAGGATGCGCTTACTGAGCTGATTCACAATCTCTTTCTGAATGAGCCGCTTTAAAGGCCTGGCTCCCATTTGGGGATCGTACCCGTTCTCGGCCAGAAAATCGTAGGCATAATCGCTGAACTCGAGCTGGATACCGTTCTGGGCCACCAGTTGCTGCAACTGCTTCAGTTGTATCCGGATGATACCCTTTATTTCGCTGCGCATCAGTGGCTGGAACATGATCACCTCATCGATTCTGTTTAAGAATTCCGGGCGTATTGTTTGACGAAGCAGCACCATCACTTCCGATTTGGTGCTGGCCACCACCTCTTCCTTGTTCTTTTCATCCACCTTTTCAAAGTTCTCCTGGATGATATGGCTGCCCATATTGCTGGTCATGATGACAATGGTATTCTTGAAATTAACCACCCGTCCTTTGTTGTCGGTAAGCCGGCCGTCGTCGAGCACCTGGAGCAGCACATTAAATACGTCGGGGTGGGCCTTTTCGATTTCATCCAGCAGAACGACGCTGTAAGGTTTTCTTCTTACGGCTTCAGTAAGCTGCCCCCCCTCATCATAACCCACATAACCGGGAGGCGCACCCACCAGCCGGCTTACAGTGTGCTTTTCCTGATACTCGCTCATATCGATTCGCGTCATCATGCTGTCGTCGTCGAAAAGGTATTCGGCGAGCGCCTTGGCCAGTTCGGTCTTACCCACCCCGGTCGTTCCCAGAAAGATGAACGATCCGATAGGCTTTTTGGGATCTTGCAACCCGGCCCGGCTTCTGCGGATGGCATCGCTTACCGCCTCAATGGCTTCCTCCTGACCCACCACGCGTTTGTGCAGTTCCTCTTCCAGGTGAAGCAGCTTGTCGCGCTCGCTCTGCATCATTTTCATCACCGGAATTCCGGTGGCCTTGGCCACATTTGCAGCAATGTCCTCGGCGTCCACTTCCTCTTTCAGCAACCGCTTTTCGGTGGTTGCCGCGAGCTGCCCGGTTAGCTCCTGTATTTTCTTTTCCTCCTCTTTTATTTTTCCGTAACGGATCTCCGCAACCTTGCCGTATTCGCCGTTGCGTTCGGCCTGCTCGGCCATCAGCTTCAGTTGCTCGATTTGCGCCTTACCGCTTTGTATTTTCTCCACCAGTTCCTTTTCCTGTTGCCATTTGGAACGATAAGTATCGCGCTTCACAGCCAGGTTGGCGATTTCGGTATTCAGCTCTTTCAGCTTCTCGGTGTCATCTTCGCGCTTGATGGCCTCGCGCTCTATCTCCAGCTGACGGATCTGGCGTTCGAGGATATCCAGCTCCTCCGGCATGCTGTTCATCTCCAGCCGGAGCTTGGCCGCACTCTCATCAATCAGGTCGATGGCTTTGTCCGGAAGGAAGCGGTCGGTGATATAGCGGTGCGACAATTCTACAGCCGCAATGATGGCCTCATCTTTAATGCGCACATGATGGTAGGTCTCATACCGATCTTTCAAACCACGTAAGATGGAGACGGCATCTTCCACACTGGGTTCATCGATCATCACCTTCTGGAAGCGCCGCTCCAGTGCCTTGTCCTTCTCAAAAAACTTCTGGTATTCCGACAAGGTGGTAGCACCTACGGCCCGCAGTTCGCCACGGGCCAGAGCGGGCTTCAGGATGTTGGCGGCATCCATGGCCCCATCACCGCCCCCGGCGCCTACAAGTGTATGTATCTCGTCGATGAACAATACGATATTGCCGTCGCTGGAAGTGACTTCCTTGATGACGGCTTTCAGCCGCTCTTCAAACTCGCCCTTGTACTTGGCGCCGGCAATCAGCTGGCCCATGTCAAGCGCAAAAATGATTTTTGTTTTGAGGTTTTCGGGTACATCGCCGTTGACAATCCGCATCGCCAAACCCTCGGCAATAGCTGTCTTGCCCACACCCGGCTCACCCACCAGAATCGGATTGTTCTTGCTACGCCGCGAAAGGATATGGAGGGTCCTGCGAATCTCCTCATCGCGGCCGATAACCGGATCCAGTTTACCGGCGCGGGCCAGCTCATTCAGATTTTTTGCGTATTTATTAAGGGCATTGAATTGTGTTTCGTCAGTAGCGGAACTGATGGTGCTGCCCTTGCGCAAATCGCGGATAGCGGCTTCAAGTCCTTTTTCCGTAAGCCCCGCATCCTTGAGCAGGGCCGACACATCATCGCCGGCAGTCAGCAATCCAATCAGCAAGTGCTCCACGCTCACAAACTCGTCGCCGAAATTTTTCAGGCTGGCTGCGGCCTTCAGCAGCGCATTGTTCAGGTCGCGGCCGAGCGACTGTGCCGGATTGCCCGAATGGATCACGGGCAAACGCTTGACTTTTTCTTCCAGCTTCGCCCCTACCGCCGATACGGACACGTTGTTCTTTTTCAAGAGAAAAACCACCGGCGACTCTTTGTCGGCCAGCAACACTTTCAGCAAATGCGCTGTTTCTATACTGGAGTTGTTGCTGTTGAAAGCCTCCTGTTGCGCCTGTGCAACAGACTCCTGCGCCTTGATGGTGTAATTGTTCAGGTTCATAGTGAGTAGTTTTTGTTGGTGGCACCGCCTGCTCAACCGAAACAGTACGGATTCGTTTATAAAGCCGCAAACCCCAATCCAAATAAAAAAAGCGGCAATTATGTCCTGTTTGGAATGATATGCCTGCCTAAAATGCAGCCTCAGCGTGGTTTTCATGCAATTATTGCATAACCCGGGTAATGCGCTGCTGAAAATCGCACTCCCGCGCCTGTTTAAAAGCCACTTGACACCGGCTTCGAACGATACACTAAATTGCACGACAGGAACGAAGACACTTAAAACAACCACAGTAGCCTCAACCCGGTTTTAATGAATGACGCCTCTTTGATATTGGCGTCACCCGACAATCAACAGCTTTCATGACCGACCCGCGCCCAGCAAATACAAAACTCATCAGGTCGCTTGCGGCATCACTGGGGTTTTCCTACTGCGGCATCGCAAGGGCAAGGCAGCTCGATGAGGACGCCAGAAAACTGGAACAATGGCTGAATCAGGGAATGCACGGCGGAATGGGGTATATGGAAAACCATTTCGACTTGCGCATCAACCCGGCCAGACTGGTTCCGGGAGCCCGCTCGGTCATCACCCTCATGCTCAATTATTACCCGGATAGTGCCCAGCAGGAAGGTACGCCCCGTATTTCGCGCTATGCCTATGGCAAAGACTATCATGAGGTCATCAGAAACAAGCTGAACCGGTTGCTGCAGCTGGCCCGCGAAAAAATCGGAGCAATCGACGGAAGGGGTTTTGTTGACAGCGCACCCGTACTGGAAAGAAGCTGGGCCGTAAACAGCGGGCTGGGTTGGGTGGGTAAAAACGGAAACCTGATCAGTAAAGGCCATGGCTCCTACTTTTTCATAGCCACACTCATCACCGACCTTTCACTGGAATACGACGATGCCTTCAGCAACGATTATTGCGGCACCTGCACACGCTGCATCGATGCCTGTCCCACAGAAGCCCTACTGCCCGACAAAGTGGTAGACGGCAGCCGCTGTATCTCCTATTTCACGATTGAACTGAAAAGCCTGCTGATACCGGATGAGATGAAAGGGAAATTTGGCAACTGGATGTTCGGGTGCGACATCTGTCAGGAAGTATGCCCGTGGAACCGCTTCAGCAAGCCGCATGAAGAGCCCGAACTCCGCCCCCTGCCCGCCATCCTGAACCTGAGTACGAGCCAATGGGAAGAGATGACGGAAGAATCCTTCCATCAATTGTTCCGCGATTCACCGCTGAAAAGGACAAAATATGCTGGAATCCGGCGCAACCTGAAATTCATCCGCCCCAGGGAAGAAGATTAAAATTCTTCGGTGCAAGGCCGAGAGGTAAACCTATTCCCAGCGAAATACCCGGACGGCAATAAAGTAGACGATAAGTCCCCATAGCAGCAGCACCCCGATTTCCTGTCGTACCATCCAGATGCTTTGCCCCTCGAATGCCACTTTGCGCATGGCGGTGTTGAGATAGGTCAGCGGCAATGCCCGCGATACGGGTTGCAGCCAGCCTGGGAAAGCCTCCACAGAGAAAAAGGTGCCGCCAAGTAAAAACTGAGGCAGGGTGACCAGATTGGCGAACGGCGGTATCATGCTGTCGTTGCGTGCCAGCCCGCTGATGATGAATCCGAAACCCATGAACACCATCAACCCCAGAAAACTCAGCAACAGCATACTCCCGAAAGTGATCCAGCCATTGACCAGCGTGAAGCCGAAAAAATAATGCCCGACCAGGATGATTACCACGGCGGTAAGCAATTGGAACAGGATACGGGCAAGCCCTTCGCCCATTACGATATAGGCACGGTGGATGGGAGTGGCAAAAAAGCGTTTCAGCACGAGTGTGTTGCGCAGATTGAAAAAAAGAAAGGCGACACCGAATACTCCGGCACTCAGCAAGGAGAAGCCCAGCTGGCCCGGCAGAATGAAATCGATTGTCTTGTATGCCCTTACCGATTCAATGTCGCGCTGCATGTTGAAATCGGCGCGGGCAAATGTGGGCCTGTCCGGAAAACGCACTTGATTGATATTGTTCACCAGTTCATTGATGATGGGCAGCACCTGCGGCCATTGGTCGCCCGAGGCGGTTGTGCTTTGCAATGAATAAATGTACTCAGGCGAGGGTTCGGTATTTTTCCGGATGTGCAGCACACCCGCAATACGGCCTTTGATCAGGTCGCTGCGCAGATCGGCCTCACGGGCATATTCCACTACCTGGAGGCGGGGGCTTGACCTAACCATCAGGTAAAGCAGATTGGCCGTATCGGTTCTGGAATCGATGGCAATCTTATATACGGGCGCCATCGATCCGTTGCCGATAAATCCGAAAATGAGGATGAAGATGAACGGAAAAACAAAACTGAAAATTACGGCCGAAGGGCTCCGGAAAATAGCACGCAGGCTTGCCCTGGTGATGGCCAGCATGGCCCTGGTCTGACTGTAATCCTTCATAGCCCTGTTGTTTGGCCGGTAAAACTAGCGGAAAAAGCGATAAGGATCCATCGGTGTTTGGCCGTTCACGGAAGGCATGCCTACATTTGCGTGTATGAATAAGGTTTACCTGCTTCTGGGCAGCAATCTGGGCGACAGGCATGCATTTCTCAGACTGGCCGTGCGGCATATCGGGAAAGCGATTGGAACGGTAACCAGGATGTCGGCCTGCTACAGCACCGAACCCTGGGGCAAAAGCGACCAGCCCGATTTTCTCAATCAGGTCATAGTCGTACAAACGCAACAACCGGCGGAAGAAACCCTGAACCGCATACTTGCCATCGAAAAAAAAATGGGCCGGACCCGAAATACCCGTTACGATCCGCGCACCATCGACATCGACATACTTTTTTACAACAAAGAAATCATCCGGCAGCCGCAGTTGACCATCCCCCACCCGCATATCGCCGAACGCAGATTCGTGCTAACACCCCTCAACGAGTTATCTCCGGGATTCATTCACCCCGTGTATCATAAAAATATCCACCAATTACTCAGCATTTGCAGGGATCCGCTTCTTGTGAAAAAAAATAATCCGTGTTGAGGGGAATTAGGCACTATTTTTATTCAGAATAGGGATATGAAGTACAATCTGGTCACCATTGAAGGCAACATCGGCGCCGGCAAAACCACCCTTGCGCAGTTGCTGAGCAACCATTTCAACAGCCGACTGATCCTGGAGGAGTTTGCCGACAACCCCTTTCTGGCCAAATTCTACGAGAATCCCCAGCAATATGCTTTCCCGGTTGAGTTGTTTTTTATGGCCGAACGTTTCAAACAACTTAAGGAACTGCTGCAAACGAAGGATATTTTCAAACAGGGAACCATCACCGATTACCTCTTCACCAAGTGCCTGCTGTTCGCCAAAGTGAATCTTCCCGATGAAGAGTTCCGCCTCTACCAGAAACTGTTCGACATCATCAATCCGCAGATCATGCAGCCGGACCTGCTGATTTACCTGCACTCACCCGTCAGCCGGCTTAAGGAAAACATCAAAAAAAGAAACCGGCCCTATGAGCAGCAAATTCCCGGCGACTACCTCTTCAGCCTTCAGGAAACCTATACCCAGTATATCAAACAGCACAACATAAAAACCCTGATGGTGGATTGTTCCAACGCCGATTTCCTGAACAATGAAAAGCAACTGCAAAAAATCATCGGCGCGCTCGACAAGGAATATCCCGAAGGCCAGCACTTCATCACCCTCCCCGCATAAGAAAGTACGTCCGTTTCCCTTTGCCTACCTTTGTGCCAACCAAAAACGGCTGTATTGACCCCCCATCTGCGTGAAGTGCTCCGTATCCGCGAATTCACCCATTTTCTGCTGGGCAGGTTCGTATTCATCATGGGCTTCCGCATGATCGGCACCCTGGTGGCCTGGTGGATGTATGAACTTACCGGCGATGCCTTCTACATCGGTCTTATCGGGCTTGCCGAAGCCCTTCCGGCTGTATCGCTTTCCCTTTATGCGGGCTATGTGGTGGACAACCATGAGAAACGAAAAATCCTGTTGCGGGTGGTTTTGCTTTTCGGCGTCTGCTCTTTGCTGTTGCTGGGCATTTCAACAAACTGGTTCACGGAAAGCTTCGGAAGGCAACTCACCGTATTGTTGATTTATGTGCTGATCTTTTTTACGGGAGTCATCCGCTCCTTTTCGGGTCCGGCATTCGGAGCCATCATCGCCTATATTGTGCCCCGCCATCTGCTGCTCACTGCCTCGCAGCTCAGTTCCACCACCTGGCTGATTGCGAGCATCCTCGGCCATGCTGTTGCAGGATTCCTGATTGCCTGGATCCATATCACCGGCACCTTCGTTGTCATCGCAGGCTGCATATTCACAGGCTTTTTTCTGCTGAGCCATCTTTCAGAAAAACCGCGGGGCATCACAGGAGAAAAGCCTGCCCTGGGTGCCGTGAGTGAAGGGCTTCGCTATGTATTCAGCAACCGCGACCTGCTGGGCGCGCTCTCCCTCGATCTCTTTGCCGTGCTCTTCGGCGGTGCTGTAGCCATGGTGCCGGTTTATGCAAAAGACATCCTGCACACCGGTCCCATCGGCTTCGGCTGGCTGAATGCGGCTACCGATATCGGCTCCATCCTTATGGTAGTCTGGCTCACCCTTTCTCCCATGAAGCGGAAACAAGGAAAAAAACTGCTGGTGGCCGTTGCCGGTTTCGGCGCCTGCATCATCCTCTTCGGTCTTTCACAATGGTACTGGCTGTCCTTCGCCGCATTGCTCTGCAGCGGACTCTTCGACGGCCTCAGTGTAGTCGTAAGAGGCAATATCCTTCAGCTGAAAACACCCGACGAATTAAGGGGAAGGGTGATGAGCGTGAACGCCATGTTCATCAATTCATCCAATGAAATCGGTCAATTTGAAAGCGGCGTTGCTGCCCGCCTGATGGGTGTGGTGCCTTCCGTGGTGTTCGGTGGCTGTATGACCATCCTGGTTGCAGCCATCACCTGGTGGAAAGCGCCCACCCTCCGGAAACTGGAGTATTGACCGACCGGCCGTACCATTCAGCCTTCAAAGGTTGCCCGCTCATTTCACATGGACCGGAAATTGCAAAGGCACCAGCAGCCTGATACTGAAGTTGCGCCCCATGTTGAACACGCCCATCCGCCCGGTGGCTTCATTGACCGCGGTATATTTCAACCGGCTGAGGTGTTGCTGGTAGGCCACATCGGTGAGGTTGCTGGCTGAGAAAAATAGGCTGAACAACCGGGCCTGCCTGTTGCTGTAGAAATCGGCGCCCAGACCCAGACCCAACAGGGTGTAACCGGGTGTGGCCGTTTCCGTATTGTAGGCCGCGAAAATATTGTCCTGCGCGAAATTATTATCGAGCGTCAGCTGGGCATATCCGTTGCGGATGGTGCCCTGCCCCTGGTTGAACTGGGCCCGCAGCTCTGTCAACAGCCGGGGCGCCGGCATGAAGGGCAGGAAGGAGCTGTTCTCAATCTTGTTTTTGAATCTTCCGCTCACGAAAGAGAAGGTATTGGCAATGTGCAGCCAGTCCAGCGGATGCGGATGGATGTCCACCGTTACCTCCATACCGCTGAGCACAGCCGCACGCTGGTCGAACGTGAATGCCGTGAGCGACTCGCCGTCTACGTCTACCAGTGAATCGGTACCGACGGCATTGGACAATTTCCGGTAAAAGATGAAGTTGCTGAAATTGTTGTGATAGCCCGAGATGTTGAACGATGCATGCAGTGAATTGAATTCAAAACCGGCATCGACCTGCATACTGGTTTCAC
>JBIIDU010000275.1:0-3416 GCA_044238165.1 Ferruginibacter sp.
CGCTTCAAAAATACTGTCGGGAATAGGCAGGGGCTGATGTTTGACCCGGAAAGACTCCAGCAATCCGAATTTGTCGCCGCCTTCCATGGAATCAACAAGATGGGGCGTATAATACCATCCTTTGTTGGCGATATAGGCCATCTCATTGGCCACTTGTATGGGTGTCACATCCACCTCACCCTGACCGATACTCACGGAACGGAAGCTGCAGAAATTCCAGTTTCCATGGCCAAAAACCTTATCGTAATATGCAGGCGTGGGAATGTTGCCGCGTTTTTCCGAAGGCACATCCACGCCCAATTTGTGCCCCAGCCCAAATGCATACATGTAGCGGTTCCATACGGATAAGCTGCTGTCGAGGTTCGGATATTTTGGATTGTTGATGACCCGCTGCATCACGTTCGCGAAATAAGTATTGTCCGATACGGTAATGGCATGACGCAGGTCGAAGGTGCCGTAATCGAGGCAGCGCATGGGCCTTCCGCTGCCACAACCATAAAAAGCGCCGGAGCAGGAGTAACGTGTGTCGGTGGTAATCACGCCCTCATACAGGCCTACGAGGGCCTGCAGGGTTTTGAATGTGGAGCCGGGCGAATAGGTGGCGCTGACCGAACGGTTGAGCAGTGGAAGCGCCGGGTTCAGCAGGAGTTCGGCGATATGCTTTTTCCGGTCGGGCCCCGTAAGGTATTTGGGTTTGAAGGTGGGGCTGCTCACCATGCACAGGATACCACCCGTTTTGGGATCGACGGCTACTATAGAACCCAGTTTGTTTTCCATGAGTTTTTCGCCGAGTTGCTGCAGCTCCATGTCCAGCGCCACGTGCATGTTGCTGCCGGCTATCGCAGTCGTGTCATACTTGCCGTTTTCGAGCCGCTCAGTCAGCCTGTTTTTATTGTCGCGCTTCCAGTATTCGATACCGCGTTGACCCATGAGCACTTTCTCGTAGGTCCGTTCCAATCCGGTCTTGCCGGCATAATCGCCAATCTGGTAGCCCTCATCCTTGTGCTTTTTCAAGAAGTTGGTATCCACTTCGGAAAGATAACCCAGGATATTGCCACCCGCATCGAAGGGATAACTGCGTACCGGCCGCTCCTGCAGATAGAATCCCGGAGCGAATTTGTATAACGACTCATTGAGCATGGCCATCTTTTGTTCGGAAAGCAGTCCGTCGAAAATGGACGGCCGGCTTCTGCCGTTTCGGATGATCAGCTCCACGATTTTCCGGTTGAATTGTGCGGTATCAATGCCCAAGATCCGGCACAGGGCGAAGGTGTCGACGCCCTTCAATTTGTTGGGTACCACCATCAGGTCGTAGATGGTGGTGTTTTGCAGGATGGGGCGGCGCTTGCGGTCGTACACGATTCCCCGTTCCGGATAGATGACTTTGCGGAATTTTCCCTGGTCATCGGCCATGATCTTGTACTTTCCGGAAAACAACTGTAGATTGACCAGCTGTATGGTGATGAGCAGAAAAACAGCCGCCACGATCACCATGATCACATTTTTCCGCGACTGATTGAATACTGACAAGGGAGGGGAATTAAGCAGCGTAAAATTAGAGCTAATTCCCGAAGGTTGGAGAATCCCGCAGGGAAATTAAACCGCAGGCAGTGCCCGTCATGACAGGTCAGATGGTATTGGTTTTAAATTCCTGCTTGCGGTAAAAAAGCAACTCGGCCACTGCGATGAGCATCAGGCTGATGACGGTGCTTAGCAGGGTTTTGACCAGGAAATACCAGAATTCACCGAACTGTGTGGCTTCCAGAAAGAAAAGCCAGGCATGATGGATCAGCGTCAGCACCCCGGCATAGATGAAATACGGCAGCACGCCACCCATACTTTTGACGGAGGGCTCTTCATAATTGGTTTCGGCGCCTTCCTGCGGTATGAGGATGGTGATCAGGAAGGGCCGGACATAGGCAATCAGCACGCAGGCTGCCGCATGGAAACCGGGATGATGCCGGAAACTGTCGAGCGTATAGCCGAGCGCGAATGCCAGCAACATCTGAATGCCCCTGCTCAGTTGAAAAGGCATCCACAAGATGAAAACAAAGTACAGGTAGGGCGTGACCATCTTGTGCAGGTGCACTTTGTCCAGCACATAAAACTGTACGAGGATAAGCAGTACGAAGCGCAGGATATTTCGAATAAGCTTGGTCATAGCAGGCGATTGTTCCCCCCGTCAGTTGTTGATACGGCTTTTGGCTTTCTCAAGCATCTGGTTGATTTCATCCTTCTGTGCGTTATCAATGGCGTAAACATATTGCAGGTTGTAGAAATTGACCGATGATTTCAGTTTTATGAGAAAATCGTTGGTCGATTTGTCGGGAATGATCTCCTCAATCGTACCCACTTCCATGCCGTAGGGAAAAGTGGGCGTAATGCCGCTGGTGATGACGGTATCGCCCCGCGCAATCCGGGCGCTTTTTTTGATGCCGCTGAGCGTAAGGCGGTTGGGTTCCTTGCCGTCCCAGGTCACCTGTCCGCCGGCCTCACCGCGTTTAAGTTTGACACTGATGCGCGAATCCTTGTGCAACAGGCTCATCACCACGGCATAGTTGGGGCTTACATCGGTCACAATACCCACCACCCCGTTGTTGAGGTCCACCACACCAGCGTCTTTGCGCAATTGCTGGGCGGAACCCCGACTCAGTACAATGAAATTGTTCTGTACGGTAACGGAATTGGAAACGACCTTGGCCTGCAGGTAAAGCCATTTACGGCGGAGCCCCAGGGTATCATGGCTAAGCGTATCCGCAACCACTTTGACGGCCGTATCGGGACCATAAAAATTGTCGCGTAACTCGTTGCGAAGCCGTTCATTTTCGCGGACCAGTTGTTGGTTGGTTTTGTTCAACTGCAGAAAATTGTCAATACTGTTGTACTTGCTGTTGATACGTCCGGTGACTTCGTTCATCACTTCAGTGCCTACCGCCTGATGATACTTGTTGTAACGGACAATCAGGAAAATACTGAGCGCCTGCAACAATAGGAAGAGCAAGAGATGGGAATAACGGCGAATGAAAAGAAAGATATTGCGCATGCAATCTATAACTGTTGATCCGAAACACAGACCGGCACGGAGTGGATTTTATAAAAGAAATCCGTTGAGCGCAATCCTCACTGCCTGCCCTCGGACCTTAAGAAGCCGGAAAATACAAATCCATATTGGATTGGCCGCAACGCCAGAATCGGGTCAGCGCATGACGAACGGATACCGGTCATAATTCTTCAGGGCGATGCCGGTTCCCCGAACCACGCTTTTCAGGGGGTCGTCAGCCACATGAACCGGCAATTTGATTTTCTGGGAAATCCGCTTGTCGAGCCCCCGCAGCAGCGAGCCCCCACCTGTCAGATACAATCCTCTGCGGTAGATATCGCCGGCCAGTTCGGGCGGAGTAGTTTCCAAAGCTTTG
>JBIIDU010000054.1:0-12076 GCA_044238165.1 Ferruginibacter sp.
ACTGCTGGGTATGCAGATCATCATACGCCAGCTGGGGGCGAAGAGCGGCTTCTTGGGATAGATCATCTTGATCATCTCCCGGATCATTAGTTCTGCCGCGTTGAAATCGGCAATTACACCATCTTTAAGCGGACGTACCGTACGGATGCTCTCGTGGGTTTTCTCATGCATCATCAGGGCCTTCTTTCCGACGGCAAGAATATTCTTGGGATTGTTGCGATCGAGCGCGACGATTGAAGGTTCGTTCACCACCACTTCGTCGTTGAAGATGATCAGGGTGTTCGCCGTGCCCAGATCCATAGCAATTTCCTGAGTGAAGAAATTAAATAGGCCCATATTGACAGTTAAGAGGAGTATTGAGGTGTATCCCAACAAAGTTGGTGCAAATAATTTGAAATAACAATGCGACCAACCCTATTTTTCAACATATTTCCATGCTTTGGGGATAAACCATGATATGTCGGAACGCAAGAATTGTTGCAGTGTATCTATGAAAATTGACGGACGGCTACAAGAACTCGAAACCGATATCGCGTCGGAAATACATCCCATCAAAACTGATTTTTTCTAGCAGGGCCTTGCTCTCGTTCACTGCTTTAAGCAATGTGGGGGCCAGACTTGTGACCGCAAGCACCCGGCCGCCATTTGTCAACACCCGGCCCGAATTGTCAAGCCTTGTACCGGAATGAAAGATGATTGTCTTCCCCGCCGGATTTTCTGTACCAAGGCCGAAGACGGTTTTGCCGTTCTCATAGGCTCCGGGATAGCCTCCGCTTACGGCTACAATCGTGGCTGCTGCATCCTTTGCCACCCGCAGCCTGACTTCGTGTATTTGTTTATGTGATACCGCCAGCATCAGTTCTACCCAGTCGTTCTCCACGCGGGGCAAAACAACGGCGGTTTCCGGATCTCCCAGCCGGCAATTGTACTCAATCACATAGGGTTCGTCACCCACCCGGATCAGCCCCAGAAAGATGATGCCGCGGTAAATCAGCCCTTCTTTCCGGAGGCCTTCTACGGTAGGACGGGCTATGCATTCCTCCACTTTCTTAAGAAAGGATTCATCGGCCACCGGAACCGGACTCACCGCACCCATACCACCGGTATTCAAACCGGTATCGCCCTCGCCTATCCGTTTATAATCCTTTGCGGCCGGCAGCATGACAAAATTGGTTCCGTCGCTCAGCAAAAAGATACTCAGCTCCGTACCCGAAAGAAAAGATTCTACCACCACGGTGTTCGCCGCGCTTCCGAACTTTCCGTCCCTGAGCATATCGGTGAACGCTGCTACCGCCTCCTCATGTTGCTGGCAGATCAGCACCCCTTTTCCGGCGGCAAGGCCATCGGCCTTCAACACTACCGGCAGCGAATGGTTGCGGATATAGGCGATGCCTTCGTCAAAATCATTGATACGGAAACTGCGTGCATCGGCGGTAGGAATGCGATTCCGCCGCATAAACGACTTGGCGAAGTCCTTGCTGCCTTCCAGACGTGCTGCGGCTGAATTGGGACCAATGATGCAGATATGGCTTAGCCGCGGATCGGCTTCAAAAAAATCGACAATGCCATTCACAAGCGGCTCCTCCGGACCTACCATCACCAGTGAAATTCCATGTTCAATACAGCAGTCTGCCAGCCGGCTGAAATCATTGACCGACACGGGAATGTTGGAACCCAACGAAGCAGTTCCCGCGTTGCCCGGAGCAATGTACAAATCGCCGCAAAGGGAACTTTGCCTGATTTTCCAGGCCAGTGCATGTTCGCGGCTTCCGCTGCCGATGATTAAGATGTGGATCATGGCGGTTCGTTCATTTTATTTCCGCTAAGTTAAACCGCTGTAGACTTTGTTGCCACTGAACCGACATTCGAATTGCGGACGGTTACAAAGAATTAACATGGCTCTGCCAAAAATCCGTTTGCCCTGAAAGGCAAAACGGAGCAAAAAACAATGCGGTGATGCGATTGAGCTATCCGCCAAAAAATCACTATTTTCAGCCACAAAACAACCATTCACTTTCAAAGCAAAAAGCGGTATGTCAACAACAGCTACGAAACAACAACATCCCAAAGGACTCTGGGTGCTTTTCGGTACCGAAATGTGGGAGCGTTTTAATTTTTACGGAATGCGCACGCTGCTCACTCTGTTCATTGTTCATGCGCTGGCCATGAGCAAGGAGGAATCTTCCATCATTTACGGAGGTTTTCTGGGCCTCTGCTACCTCACGCCCATGCTGGGCGGGTTCGTATCCGACAAATATCTGGGCAACCGCAATTGTATCCTGCTGGGAGGTACGCTGATGGCTATCGGCCAGTTGTTGCTCTTTACCAGCGCTTCGGTTTTTTCCACCAATCTGGATCTGGCCAAAACCGTGCTCTATATGGCGCTGGGTGTTATCATTCTGGGCAACGGCTTTTTCAAGCCCAACATCTCAAGCATGGTGGGCAGCCTCTATCCCAAGTCGGAAAAAAATAAACTCGATACCGCCTTCACCATATTTTACATGGGCATCAATATCGGCGCCTTCCTGGGTCAGTTCATCTGTCCGGTACTGGGCGACGTGACCGATGCTGCCGGCAACCGTAATGTGTTCGCGTTCAAGTGGGGCTTTCTGGCAGCTGCCATCGCCATGATGCTGGGATCGCTGACCTTCTTCTTCCTGAAAGACAAATATGTCAAAACACCGGACGGCCGCCCCATTGGTGGCCTGCCCTCCAAAAATCTGGCCAGTGATTTCGAAGAAGGCGAATCACAAAAAACTCATTTCTCGAACAGCTCGCTGATGCTTTCGCTGGTATGCTTCATCGGGCTGGCCCTTCTTTTCTTCTATGTATTCGGGCAAAATGTGATTTACTCCATCATCTACGGGTCGGGCCTTACGCTGGCAGGCCTCATCCTCACTGACAAAACGCTTACCAAGGTCGAAACAGACCGCATCCTGGTGATCTATATCGTTTCCTTCTTCGTCATCTTCTTCTGGGCGGCTTTTGAACAGGCCGGCTCATCGCTCACCTTCATTGCCGACAACCAGACCAACCGCAACTTCTTCGGATGGGATATGCCCCCCTCCATGGTACAGATCTTCAACGGGATCTTCGTGGTGATGTTCGCCGTTCCCTTCAGCATGCTATGGGACAAGTTGCGGGCAAAAGGCAAGGAACCCATTTCACCCATGAAACAGGCCATCGGATTGGCATTGATTGCCCTGAGTTATTTCATCATCGCCCACAATGTGAAAAATCTGGGCAACAACGGACTGCTGGCGGTCTACTGGCTCGTGCTGCTTTACCTGATTCAGACTTTCGGTGAGCTCTGCCTCTCGCCCATCGGCCTATCCCTGGTAGGCAAACTGGCACCCAAGCGTTTTGCTTCGCTGTTGTTCGGTGTATTCTTTTTATCAAATGCCTCCGGGTACGCGCTGGCGGGTACGTTGGGATCCATTCTTCCTGCTACGGGCGACCAGTTCAAACTGGCACAGGAAAACGGCATCGACTTGAAAGCGGTTTTGGACAAGACCGTTGTACCCACCGCCGAACAACTGAAGATTCTGGCCGACAAGAAAATCAGCGACCATTACCCCACATTCGCCGGGTTCACCATCCATAATCTGTTTGAATTCTTCATGGTGTTTGTGGTATTATGCGGAATAGCCTCGGTACTGCTTTTCGCACTCACGCCGCGCCTAAAAAAGATGATGCACGGCATCAAGTAAACAAAAAAGATATCAAAATGAGAAGCCGGCTTTCAACAGCCGGCTTTTTTGATTGGTGTAACACAGTCGCTCATTTATCAACACAGGAATTTGTAAGATCGACCGGTTTCGTTGAACCGCCCTGCCGCACATTGAGAAAAAGGATTTAATTTCACTGAAGCATCAACCGGATCAACCCGTATCCGGAAAGTGAAATCAGCATAAAATGAACAACAAGGCGCTCAAATACCTGCTCCCCGGTACTCTGTATGCCCTGGCCTTTCTTTCGTTCACAAAAACCGGCTTCATGGCCTGGCTACCCCTGATTTACGCCTGGTTGCTCATTCCCCTGGCCGAATTGCTGATTGCACCCGATAACCGCAACCTGACGAAGGCGGAAGAAGACCTCCACAAAACCAACCGGGCCTATGACTATGTACTGTATCTTTTTGTAGTGCTTCAGTTCACAGCGCTCGCCTTTTTCCTTACCAGTTTTGAACGGCTTCCTGTAACCGGTGCCGACCTGGCAGCCCGCATCGCCACCATGGGCATGCTTTGCGGCACATTCGGCATCAATATCGGCCATGAGCTGGGGCACCGTTCCAACCGCTTCGAACAGATGCTGGCCAAAGCATCACTGATGACTTCCTTGTACATGCACTTTTTCATTGAGCATAACAAGGGCCACCATAAGAACGTGGCGACGCCTGAAGACCCCAACAGCGCCCGCTATAACGAGCCGGTGTACCTGTTCTATATCCGCTCCATCAGGCTCGCTTACCGCTCGGCCTGGAAGATCGCTTCAGGCGACATGCGAAAGAAAGGCAGACCCTGGTATCATCCCGGGAACGAAATGCTTCAGGCACAGTTTATCCAGATCGCCTTTGTTTCACTCATCCTTGTTTTTTTCGGAACAACAATAACACTTTATTTCCTGGGGGCCGCCTTCATCGGCATCCTGCTGCTTGAAACCGTGAACTATATCGAGCACTACGGACTTTCCCGCAAAGAAACCGCCCCGGGAAAATATGAGCGGGCCATGCCCCACCACAGCTGGAACAGCAACCACATCCTGGGCCGGCTGATGCTCTTCGAACTGAGCCGCCACAGCGATCATCATTACCTCGCCAGCAGGAAGTACCAGGTTCTGCGCCACCATGAAAATGCCCCGCAACTTCCCACCGGATATCCGGGCAGCATCCTCCTTTCGCTGATTCCTCCTCTGTGGTTCCAAGTGATGAACAGGAAGATCAGGGATGCCGCGCAGGATCAGAAATAATCCGATTCCGTATTTCGTCTACATGAAGATGTTATAAAAAAACCCTGCCTCGGAAGGCAGGGTTGACAGATATGATCAGTCCGGACGGTATTAATCCTCAATCTTGATTTTTCCCTTCTGCTTGGCGATCACTTCTTCGGCCACATTGTTCGGAGCCGGTGCATAGTGGCTGAATTCCATGGTGGATGTGGCACGGCCGCTGCTCAAGGAACGCAGCTGTGTGACATAGCCGAACATTTCGCTCAGGGGCACTTTGGCCTTTATGACCTGCACCCCGTGGCGGCTGTCCATCCCTTCAAGCATGCCGCGGCGGCGGTTAAGGTCACCGGTAACATCACCCATGTACTGGTCGGGGGTGAGCACTTCCACTTTCATGATGGGTTCAAGCAGCACCGGCTTTGCTTTTTTACCGGACTCGCGGAAACCCTGCTTGGCGCAAAGTTCAAACGAGATGGCGTCGGAGTCCACATCGTGGTAGCTACCGTCAAAAACGCGCACTTTCATGTTGATGACAGGATAGCCGGCCAGTACGCCCGTGGTCATGCTGCTGGTAAAGCCCTTGACGATCGGTGGAACGAATTCCTTGGGAATGCTTCCGCCGAAAATATCATTTACAAACTGGAGTCCGCCCAAAGGATTCTCCTTGAGCCATTCCTCATCGGCAGGCCCGATTTCAAATATGATATCGCCGAACTTACCACGGCCACCGGTCTGTTTCTTATAGGTTTCACGATGCTGTATCATCGAGCGGAAGGCTTCCTTATAAGCCACCTGCGGAGCGCCCTGGTTGATTTCCACCTTGAACTCGCGCTTCATCCGGTCGATGATGATTTCCAGGTGCAATTCACCCATACCGCTGAGGATGGTCTGGCCCGTTTCCTCGTCGGTACGCACCCGCAGTGTGGGATCTTCCTCCACCAGCTTGGCGATGGCCATGCCCATCTTATCCACATCGGCCTGTGTTTTGGGCTCGATGGCGATGGAGATCACGGGCTCGGGGAAGGTCATTGCTTCCAGCACGATCGGATGGTCTTCATTGCAAAGTGTGTCGCCGGTCTTGATATCCTTGAAACCTACTCCGGCACCGATGTCACCTGCTTCAATGAAATCGATGGGGTTCTGCTTGTTGGCGTGCATCTGCATGATACGGCTGATACGCTCTTTCTTTCCGGTACGGGTGTTCAGCACATAGCTGCCCGCATCGAGGCGGCCGCTGTAAGCGCGGAAGAAGGCGAGACGGCCTACGAACGGATCGGTCATTATCTTGAAAGCGAGTGCGCTGAAGGGTTCTTTCGGATTGGCATGACGCTCAATCTCCTCTCCGTTGTCGGGATTGGTTCCCTTGACCGCCTCGATGTCGAGCGGCCCGGGCAGGTATCGCACGATAGCGTCCAGGGCAGTTTGCACGCCCTTGTTCTTGAATGAGGAACCGCACATCATCGGAATGATGGAAATGTCGATGACCGCCTTGCGGATGGCCTCGTGCATCTCGGTTTCAGTAATGGAATTCGGATCATCGAAGAACTTCTCCATCAGTTTGTCATCGTATTCGGCCACAGCCTCCACGAGGTGCTGGCGCCATTCGTTCACTTCGTCCACCATTTCGTCGGGGATGGGTACTTCCTTGTAAGTCATACCCTGGGTGGCATCTTCCCAAACCATTCCCTTCATGGTGATCAGGTCCACCACGCCTTTGAAATTATCTTCTGCTCCGATGGGCAATTGCAGGGGCACCGCCTTGGCGCCCAGCATTTCCTTCACCTGCTTCACCACATTCAGGAAGTCGGCTCCGCTCCGGTCCATCTTGTTCACAAAACCGATACGAGGTACCCGGTAACGGTTGGCCTGACGCCAGACCGTTTCGCTTTGCGGCTCCACACCCGATACGGCGCAAAACAGGGCCAACAGACCGTCGAGTACACGGAGCGAGCGCTCCACTTCCACCGTAAAATCCACGTGGCCGGGAGTATCGATGATGTTGAATTTGTATTGCTTTGTATCCGGTGTCTTGGCGCCCTGAAGGGTGGGAAAGTTCCAGAAACATGTGGTGGCAGCCGAAGTGATGGTGATACCTCTTTCCTGTTCCTGTGCCATCCAGTCCATGGTGGCGGCACCCTCGTGCACCTCACCGATCTTGTGGTTCACACCGGTGTAGTATAGGATACGCTCGGTGGTGGTGGTTTTGCCGGCATCGATGTGGGCGGCGATACCGAAATTTCGTTGATAACGTAAATCAGCCATTGTATTTGTTTTATGAATGAATAGTTGGGTGAAGTTTTCCGGCGTACCAGGTCGGTGAAACCCGGTTGGCCGGTATGCCAAGGTTTCTTAATGAACCCGGAAGAATCCATGTGTTGTTCTTGCTCTCATAGTATGCCGGTCCGTACCCCGTAAAGCTTTTGAGATCCTTTTCAGCGCCGCAAAGGTAGGGCTTTTTGTTCAGCAGGAAACAGAAAAGGCTGCTCTTCAGGAACAGCCTTTTGCAATTCATTCACGTAAAAGCAGGTCAGACCCTGAAGTGGGCGAATGCCTTGTTGGCCTCGGCCATCCGGTGGGTATCTTCCTTCTTTTTGAAAGCCGCGCCTTCCCCTTTGCTGGCGGCCAGTATTTCGTTGGAAAGCTTTTCCGACATGCTGCGGCCGTTACGCTCGCGGCTGTAACGGACCATCCATTTGATGCTCAGAGAGATCTTGCGGTCCGGGCGTACCTCGGAAGGAATCTGGAAGGTTGCGCCACCGATGCGGCGGCTTCTTACTTCTACTCCGGGGGTAATGTTGGCCAGGGCTTTTTTCCAGATTTCGTAGCCATTGTCGCCGCTTACTTTGGAAACCCGATCGATGGCGTCGTAAAAAATACTGTACGCTCCACTCTTTTTGCCGGCCCACATCAGGTTGTTCACAAAACGGGTGACGAGCTTATCGTTGAACCGGGGATCGGGTGCCAGGGGTATCTTTTTGGGTTGCGATTTCCTCATTGCTGGATGCTTTTAAAGTATCGTTTTATGTATTGTTTGTTGTTTCTTATTTCTTGGCCTTTTCTTTCTTGGTGCCGTATTTGCTCCGGCTCTGCTTCCGGTCTTTCACGCCGGCAGTGTCTAGGCTGCCGCGAACAATATGGTAACGCACACCGGGCAGGTCTTTCACCCTTCCACCACGTATCAGCACAATGGAGTGCTCCTGCAGGTTATGCCCCTCTCCCGGGATATAGGCAATCACTTCAATTTTGTTGGTGAGACGCACTTTTGCCACCTTACGCAGGGCCGAGTTCGGCTTTTTGGGGGTAGTGGTATATACGCGTGTGCATACGCCGCGGCGCTGGGGGCAGGAATCCAAAGCCCTTGATTTGCTCTTGGATTTGATGATTTCTCTTCCTTTTCTTACTAACTGCTGGATGGTAGGCATGTTGAACCCTTTAAATTTTGGACGGCGAAGGTAAGGCTTCCCGTCCAATTTCGCCCAAAAGAACAGGATTTTTTCTTCGCCGAGGCCAAAAAGGGTCAGGGAGCCTGCCGGCTGAAAATCACCTTCTCAGTGGTCTGCTCGCCGGTCTCGGTGTCCTGAACCGTAATCATATAGATGCCATCCGGCATTTGCGGAGCCCTTTCAATCTGAACCCTACCGCCGCCTTGTTGGGGGGTAAACACTATTTCCCGCAGGACCTGACCCGACATATGAAGCAATTTCACCCGGTAAGGATGGGCAGGAGAGCCGGTGAATTCCACTTGTACGTACCTGTTGGCAGGGTTGGGAAATACCCGGATGCCTGAATTGGCCCGGGTGTCGGTTACCTGTATGATGTCGCTGTAACCGACGGTGCCGTTGGCATAAACAAATTTCAGGCGATAATAATTCATGCGGGGCAGCGGCTGCCGGTCGGTATGGTTATATGACTGGGCTGTTCCGCCTGCCGAGTAGGGACGCACCACACCGATGGGCGCGAATTCGTTATCGGTGCCTTTTCGCTCTACCACAATGCTGCGAAGGTTAAGGTCTGCGGTCATTTTCCAGGACAGGCCAACATAGGCGCCGTTGTACCGGCCTGAAAAGGAGTTGAGCACTACGGGTAAATAATTGGTGCAGCTTCCGTTCAGGTTATACAGGTAGCGACGGGTGATACAACCGTTGTTGACCACCACATGGGCGATATACCATCCGGTGTCGGAAGGCATGAGGCTGGGGATGGAATAACTGCTTGCCGATCCGAGATAAATGCTGTCAGGTGCATTCAGGGAGGTTTTTTTGTACCAGCTGTAGGTGGAATTATAGAACGAGTCGATGCGGAGGGTTGTTCCCAGCTGGAAACAATTGTAGGTTGCCATAATGCCGTTGTCGGCCAGAGGCAGTATGCTTGCATCCTTCAGACTGGCATTGCCGCAGGCATCGAGCACCCTGAGGCGTACCAGCGAATAGGTTGTACCGTTGTTGATGTAAAACAGCGGGTTTGCCTGAGGAGGCCGCACAATAGAGGGACCGGAGGGCGTGCTGCCGATGATCTCATAAGTAAAAGGAGCCACACCGTGCGACACCACGGCGCTTACATTGAATCCGCTGGAATCGCACTGATAGCCTGAGGATCGGTCGAGGGAAGGGTACCGATAAGGGGTGATGGTGACGGTATCATACAGGGTTGCTGAACAGTTATTGCTCACCCGGTAACGCAGGATGTAAGTACCCGGACCAAGATTATTGAAGAAGTATACATTACCGGACACCTGGCTGGGAGACAATGAGGGCGAATAAGTGACCCCATCCTTTTTGATGATGCGCACATTGAGGTTGCCCATATTGGTAGAAACACGGGCTTTTACTGAACCCGAACCGTTCTGCCAGTTCGAACTGGGGCAGTTCAAAGAAACGCCTGCCACGTGTACAAAAGAACTCGGTACCGCTGTCACGGACGCGGAATCCATATTGTTGCAGATATCGCGCACCACCACCTTATATTGCTCAGGGCCGTTGTTGCCGGCAAGGTTTCCTACGAGCACATCAGTTCCGTTGTAGGACGCCGAAGCCACCAGGGAGTCGGATGAATTATACACATAAATCGTCATCGGCAAAATTCCGCCTGCAGCGCTTATCCGCATTTCTGCAAATCCATAGGTGCAGGATTTTCTGGGACTAACGGAGACAGATACCGGGAATGGCAAAGCGCTGAAACAGCGTGTGATTGAGGTATCAACGCAACCGTCGCGCAGGGTCATACAATAGTTTCCGTAGCTAAGACTATTGAAAATGCCGCTGCCGTTGCACGAAAGCTGCACATTATTGCTGTCGTAAAGACAGAACGAGGGATTGGTCAGATTTCTGAATCCACCCGCGGAGGCGCCGAAAGTACTGCAGCTCCGGTTGCTTATTTTGATGTCATTGTCAATGTCTGGTCGTGGTGCGCTGACATCGAAACAATTGGTATAGGTGCTGTCGGGGCAACGTGCGGCTGTTTTGATACAGTACCTGCCGTTGGGAAGGCTGTCGAATACACCGGTATTGTTGCAAACAATCAGCGAATCCGCAGAATTGTAGAGGCAATAAGCGGGATCCACCAGGTTCGATGTGCTGATTTTGACTGTGAACGTCGAGCAGGTCTGGTTGGAAACCTCCGTAGACAGATCATTGTTCGCAACCGGGTTAAGTATGGAGAAGCATCGGGTTATCGTGGTGTCGTAACAGGAATCATAGACCTTGAGGCAATAATCACCGTAGGCCAGGCTGTCGAAAATTCCGTTATTGTTGCACAACTCCACGTCATTCACCGGATTTACGATGCAGAAGCGGGGATTGAACAGACTGTCGCCCACAACTCCTAAACCAAAATTGGTGCATGTGGTATAGGATGGACTGATTGTCGGGGGCAGGGAGGGCCTTGGTTTGAATGCCTGAAAGCATCTGTTGATGGTGGTATCACGGCATCCGTCCCTTATCTCGATACAATAGGAGCCATAATTGAGGTTGTTGAAAACTCCTGAAGTATTACATTCGAGCCGGTTTCCCATACTGTCGAGCAGACAGTATTGAGGATTCGTCAATCCCACAGCTCCGGTTGCAGCCGCGCTGAATGTTGCACATGTTTTATTGGAAATGGCTATCTGGTCATCAATGGCAATGACGGGTGGCAGCGCGGTGAAACATCGTACCAACGTAGTATCCGTGCAGGAATCATAGGCTTTTATGCAGTAATTGCCGTAAGGAAGGTCTGTAAACGCACCCGTTGTATTGCAGTTCAGCTCCACACCTGCGTCATTGTACAGGCAGAAGCTCGGTCCGAAGAAATTCCGGATGCCGCTGAGTGAGGCATTGAATGTACTGCATGAAAAATTGGACATCCGCACGTCAAGGGAAACGAAGGGTACAAAGGATATGGATCCGCTTCCGCTTTTGATTTTTCCGCATTTGTCCTTTACCACCACGTTGAAATTTGTCACTCCCCTCGCATCAAAGGTAAAACCGGCTGAGTTGCTCCAGATGGTATCGCCCGGCGACCGGACAATACCATAGCGGAATCCGGGCATGGGCGCGATCTGGCTGTTCTGCCCCTTGCTGTCGCGGATACGGATAAATCCTTTGGCGGAATCGCAGGAGATTTTCGTGAACAGATAGAGGTCGATCCACCAGCGGTAGTTGTTGATAACGGCAAGCCTTGTCTGAATACCCCCGCAGGAATCGGTAAGACGGATGCTGTAGTTGCCCGCGGGCAGATTGTTGAACTGTCCCGTTGTACTTGTGGTACCTACGCCGTAACTGGAAGGTGCCATGATGGTGTAGAGGAAGGGGCCGCGTCCGAATTCCTGTGACAGCACAGAAATGCTGCCGTTGTTCCCATTGTCGCAACTCACATCAATCGTGTTCAGCGTGAAGCGGGGATCGCTGTAACTGCCCGATACCACCACATTTGTTTTGGTGATGGAACAGAGTGTATTCAGGTCGTTAATGGTTACGGAATAAACACCGGCAGCCAACCCTGTGATGGAATCAGTACTGGTGAAATTCGTATTGACCGGACCCACCGCCTGATAGATATAGGAACCGGAGCCCCCTGTGACATTTACCTTGATAGACCCGGTAGCGGCACATCGTGACTCATAAGGAATGCACTGCGCTGCAAGCGTACCACA
>JBIIDU010000055.1:0-12013 GCA_044238165.1 Ferruginibacter sp.
ACCTCCGGTCGCCGTTGCGGCATCATCGTCACTTACCCCGAAGCGCTGTTTGAGAAAGTTGTTTTGTCCGAAGCCATCACCCGCAATATCATTTCCATCCGCCAGGCCGATGTGCTCGATACCGACAAGCTGCTGCAACAGTTTGTGGCGCAGGGTTTCGAGCGTACCGATTTCGTGTATGAACCCGGTCAGTTTGCCGTCCGTGGCGGCATTCTCGACATTTATTCCTATGGCAACGAACGGCCTTACCGCATCGAGCTTTTTGGTAACGAGGTGGACAGCATCCGCATTTTCGATCCGGAAACACAGCTGAGCGAGCGGAAGCTGCTGCAGGTGAATATTCTTCCCAATCTGAACAATATGCCCGCACCGGAAATCACTTCCGGAGCCGATAAGACCTCCCTGCTCGAATTTCTTCCGGCAAATACACTTCTGTGGTATGCCGAAGATGCCCATATTGAAGATAAGTTTGCGCTGCTGCAGGAAGAATTGAAGGTGTTTCTGGAGAAGCCTGAAGCAACGGAAATTCCGGCTGCAGGCGAAGAGTCGGATCTGCACATCGGTCCGCCGGTATCGCCCGGCGATTTTCTTTCCCCGTCGGACTGGCAAAGGGATACCGTTTCCCGCAAACGAATCTGTTTCGGAGCCACGGTGCGACAAAGTGCTGCAGCCGCAACCGAAAAACCTGCCGATGCCGTTTTTGTTTTTCAAACCCGCGAGCAGCCTGCATTCAACCGTCAGTTCAAACTGCTGATAGACAACCTGAAGCAACTGGAAGAGGAAAAATATGTCATCTATCTTTTCTCCGACAATCCCCGGCAACTGGAACGGCTGCATTCGATTTTCGCCGACCTGAATGCCGGTATCACGTTTGTTCCGGTACCGCTGGCCATCCACGAAGGATTCATCGATGACGGCCTGAAGGCGGTATGCTACACCGACCACCAGATCTTCCAGCGCTACCACAAGTTCAAGGTGAAACAAGCTTTCAGCAAGAACAAGGCCCTTACCCTGAAGACCTTGCGTGAATTGCAGCCCGGTGATTATGTCACCCATATCGATCACGGCGTGGGCGTTTACAGCGGATTGCAGAAGATCGAGGCCAATGGAAAAATGCAGGAGGCGGTGCGCATCCAGTATAAGGACGGCGACCTGCTTTACGTGAACATATCCTCCCTGCACAAGATCAGCAAGTACAGCGGTAAGGAGGGTACGGTGCCCAAGATGAACAAACTGGGCAGCGATGTGTGGAACCGGATCAAGGAGAAAACGAAATCGCAGATCAAGGATATCGCTTCGGACCTCATCAAACTGTATGCGCAGCGCAAAAGCCAGCCGGGCTATGCACATAGCAACGACAATTACCTGCAAACCGAGCTGGAAGCGAGTTTCATGTATGAAGACACCCCCGATCAGGCAAGGGCCAGCGAAGAGGTCAAGCGCGATATGGAGCGGGAAACACCGATGGACCGGCTGGTTTGCGGTGATGTGGGTTTCGGGAAAACGGAAATTGCCATCCGGGCAGCCTTCAAAACCTGCTGCGACGGGAAGCAGGCCGCCGTGCTGGTTCCCACAACCATCCTCGCTTATCAGCATTACAAGACATTCAGCGAGCGCTTGCGCGATTTTCCGGTGCGCATCGATTTTGTCAACCGGTTCAAAACAGCCCGCGAGAAAAAACTGGTGCTTGAGCAACTGGCTACCGGCAAACTCGACATCGTCATCGGCACACACGCCCTGCTGGGCAAGGATGTGAAGTTCAAAGACCTCGGGCTGATGGTCATCGACGAGGAGCAGAAGTTCGGTGTGGCGGCCAAGGAGAAGCTGAAAAACCTGCGGGCCACGGTCGATTCGTTGACACTGACGGCAACGCCTATCCCCAGAACACTGCAATTCAGCCTGATGGGCGCGCGCGACCTCAGCATCATCAATACGCCGCCGCCCAACCGGCAGCCCATACAGACAGAAGTGATGGTGTTCAATGAGGATGCCATCCGCGACATCATCTATTTCGAAGCCGAGCGGGGCGGTCAGGTTTTCTTCATCCACAACCGTGTCAACGGACTCGCCGAGATGACGGGCATCATCCAGGGCCTTTGCCCCGACCTGAGCATTGCCTTTGCGCACGGGCAGATGGACGGCGACCGCCTGGAAGATACCATCCTCGATTTCATGGACCGCAAGTATGATGTGCTCGTATGCACCAACATTGTAGAGAGCGGAGTGGATATTCCGAATGTCAATACCATACTGGTCAACAATGCGCATCAGTTCGGGCTGAGCGACCTGCACCAGTTGCGTGGAAGGGTGGGGCGCAGCAACCGTAAGGCCTTCTGCTATCTGATTGCGCCACCGATGGCGACCTTGCCTGCCGACAGTCGGAAAAGGCTGACCACGCTGGAGCAGCATAGTGAGTTGGGAAGCGGTTTTCAGATTGCCATGCGCGACCTTGACATCCGCGGCGCCGGAAACATGCTGGGAAGTGAACAGAGCGGATTCATTGCCGACATCGGGTTTGAAATGTACCAGAAGATACTGGATGAGGCCATCCGTGAACTCAAAAGAACTTCCTTCAGCGAACTGTTCAAGGAAGAAATACACCGGCAGGACGATTTTGTGAGCGATTGCTCCATCGACACCGATCTGGAAATTCTGATACCCGATGCCTATGTGGACAGCATCACCGAGCGGCTGAGCTTATATACGCGGCTCGACAATTGTGCCGATGAGGAGGCCCTGACCGCTTTTCATACGGAACTTACCGACCGCTTCGGGCCGGTGCCGCCTCAGGTGGAGGATCTTTTCCTGACCATCCGTTGCCGCACCCTTGCCGTGGAGCTGGGTTTTGAGAAATTGTTGCTGCGCAACGAAACCCTGCGCTGTTTCTTTGTCGGGAATCCCGAATCGCCTTATTTCCAGAGCGATACCTTCAATTCCATTCTCCGGTTTCTGCAGGTGGGAACCCATCTGGCCCAACTCAAGCAGGTGGGAAAGAACGGTATCTTGGTGGTGAGCAAGATGGGTTCCATGTCCGATCTGCACGCATTCCTTTCTTCGATGCACCGTTTTGTTTTCGGCCGCTAATCTGCAGCCGCTTCCTGCTTTTTTGAAGGGTAAAAACACTATCTTCATCGCCCGTAAATTGTGTGGCATTGAAACAATTGCTTCTATTTCGCTTACTCCGAGGAGTTTCTTTATTTATCCTTCTTTCCTGTCTTTTTTTCAAGACGGGTCATGCCCAGGTGTCGCCTGCAAGTTTGCTGCAAAACGGCGATTTTGAAAGCGGAGGCAACGGTACCGGATTTCAGGTGCCCGGGCCGTATAATTTCCTCACCGTGCTCAGCGGCAACAGCAACGCCGGCGACGTGGCCGTCACTGCCAATCCGCAGGCCATGAATACCGGGTTCTTTTTCTCCTCCTCCGATCATTCAGGAACAGGAAAAATGCTGGTGGTGGATGGAATCACTACGGGCGGGCAGCAACGATTTTGGAAAGCGGGAAGTTCAGGCGGAGGGGTGGGGCCTTTGACCCCAGGTACCACCTACCGATTCAGTTATTGGGTGAAAAATATTTCAACCACCAGTAACAGCGCGGCCACTTCGGCGGATATCGGCGTTGCCTGGAACAATGCCGGCAGCACAACACTGGTTTCAGGGAGTACGCAGGTGCCTTTCCCCGGTGGCACCACTGCCAGTTGGGTACAGGTGGTTTATTCTTTTATAGCCAACAGTGCTTATGTAAACATTGAGTTGTACAATGATAATACCAATCCGGTGGGTAACGATTTTGCCATCGACGATGTGGAGGTGCTGGCTCCCCCCCGGCCGCTCACCCTGGGCTACTCGCTGGTGGATCCTATCTGCCCGGGTACCAGTTCGGGTCTGATTGCCGCCTATGCTGCCGGAGGAACTGCTCCCTATTCCTTCAGTCTGAATGGTGGCGCTACCAATACTACGGGCATCTTCACCGGCCTGGCAGCATCAACCGGAAATTTCCTGACCGTTACCGACGCTGCAACGCCCGTAAATTCGGTTACTACACTTCCTACGATTATCCTCACTGATCCTCCGGGCTTGACTGTAAGAAACGACACCACCATTTGCGCCGGTTCCTCGGTGGGTCTTTCCGCTTCGGGAGGCACCGGCTATACATGGACGGCATCACCGACCGATCCTACCCTCACCAATCCCTTCAGTGCGACACCTACGGTTAGCCCTGCAGTTACTACCGTGTACACCGTCAAGTCCAGTACGAACCGGCAGGTCAATTTTATTTTCAACGGCGATTTTTCACAGGGTAATCTGGGTTTCGGCACCGATTATAATTACTATGTTCAAAATACAGGCTATCTGCAGACCGCATATGGAATTGTGACCAATGCCAATAATTTCGAGATCGGATTTTCCGCATCTTGTATTGACCATACCGGCGGCGGCAACATGATGGTGGTGGATGGCGCCACCATTGGCAACCTGCGGGTATGGGAGCAAACCATTCCGGTGTTGCCTGCCACCAATTATACCTTCAGTTACTGGATACAGACTGTGGCTGCCAATAATCCGGCTCAGATCAAAACGCTGATCAACGGGCTGCCCATCACCGGCAATGCCACCACCAGCTCTGCCAATGCTCCGGGCACGCTTTGTAACTGGATCCAGTATACCTATCCCTGGAATTCGGGTGCCAATGCAACGGCCAAAATCACGCTGGTCAACAATGTGATCCAAGCCAACGGTAATGATTTCGCTCTGGATGATATTTCCATGGTAACCACGATCACCTGCCCCGTTCAAAAGAATGTGACCATCACGGTATCCGGCAGCACTACACCGGTGACCGGGTTTAGTTATGCAAGTCCGGTATGTTCCAACGCCACCGTGAATCCGGCTCCCGTTCCGGCTTCGGGCTTCACAACAGGCGGTACCTATAACAGTTCACCGGGATTGTCCATCAATGCATCTACCGGAGTGATCAATCTTTCAGCATCCACTCCGGGCACCTATATCGTAACTTATTCGGTGGTTGCTTCGGGTTGTGTTTTGGCAGGAAGTTCTACTGCCTCCATCACCATCAGCAATAATATCGCCGCGGTTACGGGATTCAGTTATCCGGCGTCACTCTGTACCAACGGATCGGCTGTTTTACCGACACCTGTTTCCGGATTCACCACTGGGGGGGCATTTTCAGCCACACCTGCGGGATTGACCATCGATGCGACTACCGGACAAATCACACCCGGTACATCAACGGCCGGAATTTATGTTGTGCGTTATACCGTGGCCTCTTCGGGTTGTGTTACCGGGGGCAGCAGCACATTCAATGTGAACGTCTCTGCTTCGGGTTTGCCGGTGACCGGGTTTAGTTATGCAAGTCCGGTATGTTCCAACGCCACCGTTAATCCGGCTCCTGTTTCGGCGGCGGGCTTTACCACCGGTGGAACCTATAGCGCCACACCAGCCGGATTGTCCATCAATCCATCCAACGGCATCATCAACCTTTCCGCATCTGTAATGGGCATCTATACTGTAACTTACTCGGTGGCCGCATCGGGTTGTATTGTTGCAGGCAGTTCCAGCGCTTCCATCACCATCAGCAATACCATCAATGCATTAACGGATTTTTCATACACCACGCCGCTTTGCCTGAATCAGGTCAATGTGGATCCGATGCCCATTTTGAGTCCGGGGTTCACTACAGGCGGTACGTTTTCTGCATCACCTGCAGGGCTTGTCTTCATGAGTACCGCAACAGGACAGGTCAACATACAAGCAACTGCTCCGGGCAATTACACGATTACGTATACTGTTCCGACCAATGGCTGTGTTCTTGGTGGCAGCAGCAGTGCACCCTTGGTCATCACCGCCGGTTCAAATGCCGTAACCGGCTTCAGTTATTCTTCTCCGGTATGCCAGTCGTCGCCTGATCCGGCACCTATTCCGGCCGCGGGATTCACGGGTGGCGGCACCTATTCGTCCACTGCCGGTTTGAGCATCAACGCTTCTACGGGGGTGATCAATCTTTCCGCATCAACGGCAGGAACCTACACGGTCACCTACTCGGTAGCGGCTTCGGGTTGTGTTTCGGCCGGAAGTTCCACGGCCAGCATCTCCATCACGGCGGGCGGCAATGCCGTCACGGGGTTCGCTTACAATCTTCCGGTTTGCTCCAATAATCCCGGCAACAGTACGCCGGTACCTGCTGCCGGATTTACCAATGGGGGTACATACACGGCGAGTCCTGCGGGGCTTTCCATCAATGCGTCCACCGGTGTGGTGAATGTTCCGGGTTCTCTTGTCGGCAGTTACACCGTAACGTATACCGTGGCAACAAGTGGTTGCATCGCTGGAGGCAGCAGCACCGCTCCTTTCAACATAGTCACTTCCGGCAATCCGGTAACCTCGTTTTCTTACAGTCCCAATACTGTGTGTCAGGCCGCGGCCAATCCGGCACCGGTGAAGGCAAGCGGCTTCACGAACGGCGGCGCATTCTCTTCATCATCAGGATTGAGCATCGATGCCTCGACAGGCGTCATCGATTTGCTGACGAGTACGCCCGGAACCTATACGGTACAGTACCGGGTGGCGGCATCGGGTTGTGCCGTGGCAGGCAGCGGTATCGCCGCCATCACCATCAGGCCCAACGACAATCCGGTTACAGGATTCTCTTATTCCACACCGGTATGTATCACCGGAACCAACCCACAGCCAATTCTAAGCACAGGATTTACAACAGGCGGAACATTTTCCGGACTCGGGGGTTTATCGGTCAACAGCAGCACGGGCGTCATCAATCTTTCTGCTTCCACACCTGGAACCTATACAATCAATTACAACATTGCTCCTACGGGTTGTTTCAATGGCGGCTCCGGGCAGGCAAGCATCCTCATTGATCCCAACACTGCCGTGGTGACTTCGTTCTCCTATGTTACTCCTGTTTGTGCCAGCGATACCAATCCCAAGCCTATACCCGGTGCGGGGTTCACCACGGGCGGAATATACAGTTCTACGCCCGGTCTCAGTGTTGATCCGGCAACGGGAACCATCAACCTGCCAACTACAACGGCAGGAAATTATTTGGTTAGCTATACCGTACCGGCCAATGCCTGTGTGCTGAGTAATACCGGTACGGCATCCATTGTGGTGAACGGGGTACCTGCTCCACCTGCAGTCATCAATGCCGAGCGCTGCGGTGCCGGACGAATCATCCTGCGGGCCAACGGCTCGGGCCGGCTCAGCTGGTATGCCGATTCCACGCTCACCACACAGGTGGCTTCGGGCAATGTGCTGGATACCTTCCTGATTCAGACCACCACCTTCCGTGTGACCGACTCGAATGTCAATTGCCCGAGTACGTCCACGCCGGTAATCGGCACCATCAATCCGCTGCCTCCCAAACCCATGCTGGGCAATGATACGGCGCTTTGCAACGGACAGTCGATACTGCTCAATGCAGGCAATTATGATGAGTATATCTGGCATGACAACAGTACGGCAGCCACCTACCCGGTCAATAAGTCGGGGCTTTATTCGGTCCGGGTCCGTTCGGGGGGCGTATGCTATTCCTCCGATACCATTGCTGTGAATGTGCTGAACAATTGCGATGACATCAACTTCCCCTCCGCCTTCTCGCCCAACGGCGACGGGCGTAACGACCTGTTCGGTGCGCTAGGCAATGTGTTTCTGATTGAGGAATATTCGTTGCTGGTGTTCAACCGTTATGGTGAAAAAGTCTTCGGTACAAGCAACCCCTATCAGCGATGGAACGGGCAGGCTTTCGGGAAGCTGCTGGATCCCGGAAATTATGTGTATGTGGCGGTGTACAGCTATCGTGGCAATAAGCGCACACAGCGGGGCAGTTTACTGCTGATGCGATAGGTTTTGAAATACCCGGCCCCTGATTTTTCCTTAAAACAATCGGGGTTGTTGTTCCCCTAACGGATAAACCCTTTCTCCAGCAGCAGCTCCGCGATCTGTACCGCATTGGTGGCAGCTCCTTTCCGGAGGTTGTCGCTCACAATCCAGCAGTTGAGGGTATTGGGTTGCGTTTCATCGCGGCGGATACGGCCCACAAACGTATCGTCCTTGTCGTGGGCGGTAAGCGGCATCGGGTAGATGAAGTTGGCCACATCGTCTTTCACCACCACTCCAGGAGCGGCAGCCAAAATCCGGCGCACTTCGGCCAAATCAAAATCATTTTCGAATTCGATGTTCACCGACTCGCTGTGCCCGCCGATGGTGGGAATGCGCACACAAGTCGCTGTCAGCAGAATGCTGTCGTCGCCCATGATCTTCTTCGTCTCATTGGTCATCTTCATCTCCTCCTTGGTGTAACCGTTTTCGAGGAAACTGTCGATATGCGGTATGGCATTCAGGTCAATAGGATATTTGTAGGCCATGGGCCCTTCCACACCTTTGCGCTCGTTCATAAGCTGGTTGACGGCGTTGACTCCGGTGCCTGTCACGCTCTGGTAAGTGCTCACCACAATCCTTTTGATCCGGTATTTTTCATGCAGCGGCTTCAACACCACGACCAGCTGTATGGTGGAACAGTTGGGATTGGCGATAATTTTGTCTGCTGCGGTGAGCACCTGGCCGTTCACTTCGGGTACCACGAGTTTCTTGTCGGGGTCCATCCGCCAGGCGCTGGAATTGTCGATTACCGTAATACCCGCTTCGGCAAATCGGGGTGCGAGTTCAAGCGAGGTGCTGCCTCCGGCTGAAAAGAGCGCCAGCGCGGGTGCCGCATCGATGGCCTGCCGGTAATCGCATACTGAAAACGGGATATCTTTAAAGAGAATGGTTTTCCCAACCGACTTTTCGGAGGCAACGGGAATCAGTTCGGTTACCGGGAAGTTACGCTGAGCAAGTACTTCCAGCATTTTACTGCCCACCAGGCCCGTGGCCCCCACTACGGCTACTTTCATAGTTTATTTTTTTGAATACTCCGGAAGGCACGCACCGGGTGCTTGCGGAGCATTTTTTTGAATTTTTGGTTGGGCAGGCAATCGGGGATGGGCGCAAATTTACCCCGAAAACAACATACGTTGTTGGTTTTTTTCGTTCCGCAATGGTGTGAATTTCACCTTGTAGGAAACGCAGGCCCTTTTTTCTTTGCCGGAAAAAAATGCTTCGGATTCATTACGGCATCATTGCCCTGTTGCTTCTGCTCGGCCCTGCTTCGCGGGCCCAGTTACAGGAAAATTTTTTCGACGGCAACTTCAGTTCCAATCCGGTTTGGGAAGGAGATGTAGCCGATTGGACCGTGAGCGATTCATCGGCATTGCAAAGCAACAGCACAAGGCCCAACAGCGTTTTCCAGCTGAGTACGGCCAGCAACCTTTCCCTGTCCGCCATATGGGATCTTTCTCTTCGCCTTGACTTCAATACGAGTTCGGTCAATTATGCCGACATCTATCTTATTTCTTCCACTTCAAACCTGACCGATGCTTCAAACACGGCTTATTTTGTGCGTTTGGGCGGAAGTACCGATGAAGTCAGCCTCTACCGGAAGCTGCCCGGATCTCCTGCCGTCAAAATCATTGACGGTGCCGATGGGATATTGAACAACAGTTCAAATACCCTCCGGCTCAAAGTGATGCGCGATGCCGCCGGTGAATTCACCCTCTACCGTTCTGCTGGCTTGTCGGGTAACGTATTCATCCGGGAAGGTGCGGCGCTGGAAACAGGTCAGGCGGCTTCCGCTTTTTTTGGCATCCTGGTCCGGCAAAGCACCGCTTCTTTTTTTGGCAAGCATTTTTTTTCCTACATACAAGTCAGTAATTATGTTCCCGATACCTTACCGCCTCAACTCCGGTCAGCTACGGCAATTTCCCCTAACCGCCTTGAAGTGCTGTTCAGTGAGCCGCTTGATCCCTACAGTGCCGCAACAGCTGCAAATTATGTTGCCGACAACGGCCTCGGCATTCCCGACACGGCTTTTGTGGATGCGCAGCAACCCGCGCTGGTGCATTTGCATTTTGCGCAAAGCATTCCCAACGAAACAACCTGCCGGCTTTCAGTCAACGGAGTTCGCGACCTGGCCGGTAACCGGATGAACGGCGGGGTTGTTGATTTTTTCCATTATACACCTGCGCGGTATGATGTAGTAATTGACGAAATCATGGTCGATCCTTCGCCCCCCGTTCAGCTGCCCGAAAAGGAATGGATCGAATTGCGGAATACGGCCCGATTTCCGGTCAACCTGAGGGGATGGCGCATTGGTGACCGTGGTGCTTTGTCGGGACCCATGCCCGATTTTTGGTTGCAGTCCGACAGCATGGTGATTGTATGTGCTACCTCATCCGTCGCAGAAATGGAAAACTATGGCCGGGTTCTGGCAGTGTCGTCCTTCCCTTCACTGGATAATGAGGGTGACCTGCTCTACCTGCAATCAGCAGAGGGCCGTATCATGCACGCGCTTGAATATGATCTCTCCTGGTATCAGAATGTTGTCAGGCAGTCAGGAGGCTGCTCGCTTGAGATGCGCGATGCCCGCAGGCCCTGTGATGCAGCAAGCAACTGGCAGGCAAGTGCCGACAACCGGGGCGGCACCCCGGGAAGCCTCAATTCGGAAGATGGGCCCAACACCAGCCAACCTTTACCGGTGCCGCTTCATGCCTATGCCCCGGACAGCGTTACGGTTGTACTTGTGATGAGCGAACCGGTTGACAGCGCCGCAGCTTCTATTGCAGGCCGGTATCGAATCGGCCAGGGGATGGATACTCCGCATTCAGCCATACCGCTGCGTCCCTTGTTCAACCGTGTGCACCTTCGCCTGAATACGCCGTTGCAGCCGCTGCGGATTTATATGCTGCGTCTTTCGGGCATGCGGGATTGCACTGGTGATTCAATCAGCACATTGTGGTCGGTTCGTGTGGCGCTTTGCGGCCCTTCCGACAGCCTGAACCTGGTTGTGAATGAACTCCTCTTCAATCCGCCCCCCGACGGGTACGATTTTGTTGAACTGTATAACCGGGGTCCTTATCCGGCCGATCTATCCCGGCTTTATCTTGCCAACCGGAATACCGCCGGAATTGTCAGCAATACTGTTCCATTGTCCGGAGAGCCCTTTACACTTTTTCCCGGCGATCATGTTGCAGTTAGCGAAAACCTGTCCTGGCTCCGGCGCCGCTTTTTGCCTCCCGATTCCGTTCGGTTGTTGCAGTTGCCCGCTCTCCCTTCCTTCAACGATGATGGGGGAACGGTTTTGCTGCTCAATACGGCAGGCAGGGTGCTCGATGAGGTGAAATACAGTGAAGGCTGGCACTTCCCGCTGATCCGGAACCGGGAAGGCATATCGCTCGAACGGATTGCCGTTGCAGGAAGTTCCGCAGATGCTGAAAACTGGCATTCGGCCTCATCCTCTACCGGATATGCCACACCCGGATACCGGAACTCACAGTATTGGCAACACGAAAGCGGTAATGCCGGGGTCGAAACAACCCCGAAGGTCATTACCCCCGACAATGACGGCAGCGATGATTATGCACGCATTACCTACCGGTTTGACGAGCCGGGGTATGTGGCAAGCATCACTGTGTTGGATGCTTCCGGCAGGCCGGTGCGTCTGCTGCAGCGGAATGCGCTCTGCGGTGTTTCGGGAAATTTTTTCTGGAACGGACTGGGAGAAAACGCACAATCGCTACCTACGGGAATTTATATTTTGCATACGGAAGCATTCCATGCCGGCGGTAAGCGCAAGAAGTTCAGGAATGTGCTGGTAGTGGCAAGAAGAGGAGGCTGAATACTTATGACGGGGCAATCACTTTTTAGGGGGCTTCAGGTCGTCGACACTGACACGGCTGATACTGTCCTGTTGCTCCGGAACATCAGGCTTTAGCTCGAGAATCCTGCGGATGATGAGGTAGCCACCGAAGCCGCTCATGAGTCCCGTTGCCAGTACGCTTACCAGCTCCGTCTTTCCATAAAGCGCAAAGCCGATCAGGATGCCGGTGAATTCAGCCACAATCCAGGTAAGCACGGTCAGCAAAACCCATGTGCCCGGAGAGAGGCCT
>JBIIDU010000056.1:0-11989 GCA_044238165.1 Ferruginibacter sp.
CAGGCATCAATATCTGCGGAAAGACCGGTACGGTGGAAAACTACTTCCGAGGGGTAAAGCAACCCAACCACGGATTTTTCTGCGGCTTCGCCCCCCGGGAAAATCCGAAAATCGCCATCATGTGTGTGGTGGAAAACAGCGGCCGGTTCGGAGGTACGTATGCCGCGCCCATCGTTGGCCTGCTGATTGAAAAATACCTGAAGGATTCCATTACCGAAAAACCAAGGCTGGCAAGAATAGAACAACTGTCGGGGTTGAACCTGATTCCCAAGCGCATCTATGCTGAAATGCGGATACAGGATTCACTGAGCCACGCCCGCGATTCGGCCTATCTGATCGCCAAGGGATATATCCGGATTATCAAGGATACGCTCGAAATGGATGACGAGGATGAAGATGAGGCGCTCGAAAAGGTCAAAAAAGACAAGGAACAACTCAAAAAATCACAGCCTTCAAAAGACAGCAGTGCCGCCCGTGAACCCGTTCGCGGCGAAGCACGTCTGCCTGATGAGAAAAAGAAACCGGAACCCAAAGACTCCACCCAACCCCAACTGTAAACGACATGTATCAGAAAAATCCGGAAATCGGCAAGGGTATCGACTGGATGATGGTGCGGCTTTACGGCCTGCTGGTCATCTTCGGCCTGCTCTGCATTTTTTCGGTGGAATACCGCAGCAGCGACAACATCATCCAGAGTTTTCTGGGGTTCAAAAAAAATTACAGCAAGCAGTTCTTTTATTTTCTGGCCTGTATCGCCTTGGCCACTTTCATCCTGCTCACCGACAGCAAGTTCTTTACCGCTACCGCCAACCTCTCCTATTTGGTAGGTATTGTGCTCATCATCGCCACATTTGTGGTGGGTAAGGAGATTAAGGGCTCGAAAAGCTGGATCCCCCTGGGGTTTATGAACCTGCAGCCGGTGGAGTTGTGCAAGATATTCACCTCGCTTGCGCTGGCAAAATACCTGAGCATGCAGGAAACGGATTTTGAAAAGCCACGTGCGCAGATGATTGCTGCCGCGGTTGCATTTCTGCCCGCCGTTTTTTCCATTCTGCAGGGCGAAACCGGATTGGCGCTGGTGTATTTTTCTTTTCTTTTACCCATGTACCGCGAGGGGCTTCCTCCAGTGTACCTGGTGATCGGCGTGGCCATGGCGCTGCTGTTGATCGTATCGCTCCTTTTCAGTACCCAAACCCTGCTGATTGCCTTCACCGTTCTGGCCGGGGGGCTCATTTGGTTGAACCGGCGGGCAATCCGGCGCAACAACAGGATTCTGCTGGGTATCTTTCTGGTTTGGGGCTTCTGTGCGCTTTTTGTGGGTGTGGTTGTACCCTTCACCTTTCGACATGTGTTCAAGCAATATCAGGCCGACAGGATCTTCAGTATGGTAGGGGTCGAGAATCCGTTTGCCGACAAGAATGCTGTAGACCAGCTTACTCCCGAAGAGCAGAAAGCCAAGCAGAAGAAAAGCGAGCAGCAGAATTATAATGTGAAACAATCGAAGATTGCCATCGGATCGGGCGGTTTTTTCGGCAAGGGATTTCTGAAGGGAACACAGACACAGGGCGACTTCGTTCCCGAACAGCATACCGATTTCATCTTCACCTCTGTAGGGGAGAATTTTGGTTTTCTGGGCTCGGTGATTCTGCTGGGGCTCTATCTGGCTTTGATTTTCCGTATCATCCGCATCGCGGAACGGCAGCGCAGCACGTTCAGCCGGGTGTATGCCTATTGTGTGGCCAGCATCCTTTTCTTTCATGTGGCGGTGAACATTTCCGTAACTGTCGGGCTGGCGCCGGTAATTGGTATCACCCTGCCCCTGATGAGTTACGGCGGCTCTTCACTGATTACCTTCACCATCCTGCTGTTCATTCTCATCAAGCTGGACGCCGACCGCCAGATGGTGTTGCGCTGATGCTTTCCTTTGATTCATGCCGTGTGCCGATAAAAATCACCGAATCCATGCAAATCCATCCACTGAGCGAGGGCGCTTTCACTGTTGACAAGACAAAGCAGTTTGTACCGTTCAATGTGGAAGGCGACGTACTGCAGGAACGGCCAACCGGAAGCCTTCTTGTGGAAATCCAACCCTTTTGCGTAGTTACCCGGCACGATGTGATTGTGCTCGATACCGGCCTGGGATACAGTGGATCCGATGGCATCTTGCAGCTCCATGCGAACCTGCTCAGGATGGGCATCAATCCGATGGAAGTGACCAAAGTGCTGATGAGCCATTTGCATAAGGACCATGCCGGAGGCATGAGCCGATACGATACAACCCTGAAGCGGCGCATTCCCGCCTTTCCTTCAGCCGTTTATTACATCAACGGCCGGGAGCTGGACTTCGCCCTGCACCAGGGAGCTCCCTCCTTCCATACCGAACCATTTGCCGAAATGGCCCGCAGCAGCCAGGTAGCGCTGATTGAAGGCAGCGGAACAATCGACGGCTATATCCGCTACACACCGAGCGGCGGGCACAGCCCGTTTCATCAGGTCTTCCATATCGAGGATGAAGGCGAAACCGTATTTTTTGGTGGCGATGAAGCGCCACAGCTCCGCCAGATGAAAAGCCGGATTGTCGCCAAGTACGATTACGACGGAAAGCTTGCGATGAACCTCCGGCAACAGTGGTGGGAGCAGGCTCAGGCCGAGCACTGGACGCTGTTGTTCTACCATGATATCGCCATGCCTGTCGTGCGCTGCTGATTCAATAAAATTCTTCGCGGTATTTGCGTGAAAAATGAGTAACGTGATGGCACAGGTCGGGAGACCTGCCAGACAAGGAACATCAAACCTTTGAAACCTTTTTATGGCTTTTCCGGAACATCAGATCGGCCGGTTGGGGCGACGGGGTCCCGGACGGCGGGGTCCATCAGGACCATCGGGAGGGCCACCCGGCCCCCCCGGTCCGCGACCTTTGCCGTCTTTCCAGTCGGGCCCCCTCATCTGTTTATGCCGGCGCATGACATTGATGAGTACTTCGTGGAATCGTCCTTCTGCCTGGAACATCCGGTTCATGCGTTGTTCGCCCAGTACCGAAGTGAGCTGGCCTTTGTATTTCTTTCTCACTTCCAGCACCTTTTCCTCGCGGTCAATGACATTTTCGTTGCGCTGGTAGGCGGTCGTAAGTTCCTTGTTGTATTGGTTGTACACCGGCCAGAATTTCTGGGCATCTTCGGGCGTAAGTTCCAGTTCACGGCTGATGAACGCCACTTTCAGGGCCTCTATTTCCTGCATCCTTTTTTCCCGCTCGGGTTGTTTGGCATCGTCCTGTGCTTGCGCATGAAGGCAGAAGGCGCCAAGCAGCAGCAACATTGGAAGTATCTTTTTCATTTTCGGTATGTTTTGTTATTAAGGGTGTTTGTTATCCGCCACCGGGCAACGCCGTAATTTGAATGCTTATTCCCTTGACATCCGCCGACCCTCAGTTTTTTTGCTGCCCTTCAGAAGGCAGGATCTGCAGGAGATGGTCGAGTGTGTTTTCTTCTTTGAGATACTCTTCAGAGGATGGTATATCTCCGTTTTCCATACCCGAACCCAAGCGGGCAACGTCCTGCGGTGTTCCGTACTCTTCGAGATACGACAGGATGTCGTCTTCGTTCAGTTTGTTGAGTTGTTCTGAAAACTGCTGTTCGTTCATCTGACGTCCCTGCTCAATACTGCTTTCAAGATTCGTTGATGCGGGACTTGTTGTAGAGCGTCCTGTTATGAAGCGGAACACGCCGGTAGTGATGATCAACGTAATCACAGCCGCCGCCATATAGCGGATTGTCTGGCGGAAGCGCATGGAAACAATCCGGGTTTTTGTACTCGAATCGACAGATGTGATCCGGGTATTTATGCGCTCCGGAACTGTATCAAAATATTGATCGGGCACCAGAAAAGGCTGATGCTTGCGCTGAATGCCTGTGAGCGGGGTTTGCGGGTTGCCTGCTGCATCCTCTGTTTGAATCTGATTCAGGACCGATCGGGCAATGCCGTCAAAATAATTTGCGGGAATCTCCCAAAGAGATTTTCCCTGGCCGGCTTTCCGCATCATTCTTTCAGGCAAACATCCGAAATAATCGTCGGGAACCTGCAGCACATCGGCCCGGGGAATCGAGGCAACGAGCCGGCTGATGTGTTCGAGTTCCTGTTGTATTTCAAAATTCCGCTCCATGGGTTGGTCAAGGTATTTGACTGCTGAAATGTGCTATGCGTCCGGGTTTTTGCCGGAATCCACACATGTGCTATCTATGAGATTTGTTTTGATCGTCAAGGTTTAATGGTTCAGGATATAGTCTTCGATTTTTTTTACCGCGTGGTGGTAACTGGCTTTGAGCGCCCCCTCGCTGGTATCCAATATCCGGCTCATTTCCTGGTAAGGCATTTCTTCATAATACCGCAGGTTGAATACAAGGCGCTGTTTTTCAGGAAGTTGTTGTATGGCCAGTTGCAATTTCCATTCGGCCCGGCTTGCGTCAAAATTGGGCTCCGCTCTAAGTTGGTTGCTGAGACCATCCTCATCATCAATGCTCCGGTTGCTTTTCCGTTTTTTCTGTTCGAGGTGGGTCAGGCTCTCGTTGGTGGCAATCCGGTACAACCAGGTGTAAAGGCGGCTGTCTTCCCTGAATTGGTCGAGCCCCTTCCATACCTTGATGAACATGTTTTGCAGCACATCATCGGCATCCTCATGCACAATCACCATTCGGCGGATATGCCAGTACAGTTTCTCCTGATATTTTCGAATGATGGTTGTGAATGCCTTCTCCCGGGTGTCCGGATTCCTGAACCCTTCCAATAACTCTTCATCGCTTGTTTGTTCGTGCATCATAGTTCCGGGATGATGGATTCAGCGCAACTAGGACAAGCCATTTGCTGAAAGGTTTAAACAGGCCGGCAGTACAGAGGCTGCCGTCATGCCTTTTTTCTTGCCATCACTTTTTCCGCTGCTGCCACGATATGGCCGGGTGTGAGGCCGTATTTTTCCAGCAGTTCGTCGGGTTTTCCGCTTTCGCCAAACGTGTCGTTCGTGCCGATATATTCAATGGGAATGGGGTGGTTGCTTGCGGCAATCTGTGCGATGCTGTCGCCCAAACCGCCAATGATGTTATGCTCTTCGCAGGTGACCGCACAGTTGGTTTTGCGGATGGAACGCAGCACCGATTCCCGGTCGATGGGTTTGATGGTGTGGATGTTGATCACAGCAACGCTGATGCCTTTTTCCTGCAGGGTTTTTCCCGCTTCAATGGCCTGCCACACCAGGTGTCCGCAGGCGAAGATGCTCACATCGCTGCCTTCAGAAAACCACTGGGCCCTGCCGAGTACAAAATCCTCAGGCCGGGTGAATATGGGCCAGGCGGGGCGGCCGAAGCGCAGGTAGACGGGGCCCTGGTAATCGGCAATGGCAATGGTGGCGGCACGGGTCTGGTTATAATCGGCCGGTACTACGACCGTCATACCCGGCAGCATTTTCATCAGTCCGATGTCTTCAAGAATCTGGTGGGTGGCACCATCTTCACCCAGTGTGATTCCCGCATGGCTGGCGCAGATTTTCACATTTTTTCCGCTGTAGGCGATCGACTGGCGGATCTGGTCGTACACGCGGCCGGTGGAGAAATTCGCGAATGTGGTGGTGTAGGGAATCTGTCCGCCGATGGTTAGCCCTGCGGCAATGCCCATCATATTGGCTTCGGCAATGCCGCACTGGATGAAGCGGTCGGGAAAGCGTTTTACAAATTCGTTCAGTTTGAGCGAACCCATGAGGTCGGCCGTGAGCGCCACGATGCGTTCATTTTTTTCGGCGGCTTCCACAATGCCGTCGCCGAATCCGCTTCGGGTATCTTTTTTTCCGGTGACCTGAATTTCTTTTAACAGCATAGAATGTATTGTAGGTTGTTTATTGGATGAGGGGCAGTGAAGATCAGATTCCTGCCTGCAACTTCTTCTCCCATTGCCAGGCGGTATCCATCATCTGGTCGAGGTCGTAGCGCGGTATCCAGCCCAGTTCCGTCCGGGCTTTGTTGTTGTTGGCATAGATGGCCACAATGTCGCCCGGTCGCCGGGGACCGGTTGAATAGTTGAGCGGCACACCGCTTGTTTTTTCGAATGCAGCGATGACTTCCAGAACGGTATAGCCATTGCCGGTACCCAGGTTGAATACATCGCAGCGGCTTTTCATTTTTTCACCCATCAGGTGGTTCAGCGCCAAAGTGTGCGCATGTGCGATGTCGGAAACATGGATGTAGTCGCGCACACAGCTTCCGTCGCGGGTATCGTAATCGGTGCCGTGCACCTTCATTTCGGGCAGCTTGCCGATGGCGGTTTGGGTGATGGCAGGCACCAGGTTGGCCGGTTTTCCGATGGGAACTTCTCCGATCAGCTTGGAAGGATGTGCGCCTACAGGATTGAAGTAGCGCAGCAGGATGGCTTTGAGGCCGTGTGCAGATGAGGTGTCGCTTACGATGGTTTCGCCCATCTGCTTGGTAGCGCCGTAGGGCGATTCGGCCGTTTTGATGGGCGATTCCTCCGTTACAGGGATGTTCTCGGGGTTTCCATACACAGTGCAGGAAGAGGAGAACACAAAATGGGGCACGCTGAACTCCAGGGCACAGGCCAGCAGATTCATCAGCGAGTTCAGGTTGTTGCGGTAATAGAGCAGCGGTTGCTCCACGCTCTCCCCGACAGCCTTGTATGCGGCGAAGTGGATGATTCCTGAGATGTCCGGGTGCTCCACGAAGATGGACCGTGCTCCTTTTTCATCGCAAAGGTCGACGGCAAAATTCCTGACGGCCCGCCCGGTTATCTGTTCCACTCCCCGTATGATGCTGTTGCTGCTGCGCGAAAGATTGTCGGCACAGATCACTTCGTATCCGTTTTCAATCAGGTCCACCATTGTATGGCTGCCGATATAACCGCATCCGCCGGTCACCAGAATTTTTTTCATTTGCCTGTTTGTTCTTGCTTAAGTGATTGGTCACTGATTATGGGCCCTGTTTTTCGTCCTTCCGGAACGGAGCTAAAGTACAACAAATATGAGGGACTTGCGGAACAGTGAAGCTCAAGAAATCCTCATCCGATTGGCCTTCATTGTTACAAGAACAGTGAAACGATGCCATAAGCGATGGCGGCAAAAACCGCACTCACCGGAATGGTCAAAATCCAGGCCCAGAGAAGATTGTAGGTGACGCCCCATCGAACGGCACTAAGCCGCTTGGTAGCACCTACGCCGATGATGGATCCGGTGATGGTATGGGTGGTGCTCACGGGAATGCCCATTTGCTCGGTCATGAACAGGGTGAGTGCACCCGATGTTTCGGCAGCAACACCTTCCAGGGGCGTCACCTTCGTGATTTTGGTGCCCATTGTTTTCACAATCTTCCATCCGCCGCTCATGGTGCCCAAACCGATGGCGGTGTAGCAGGCCAGCGGCACCCAGGTGAGTTCCTTTAGTGCGGAACTTACATCGGGGTACTGTGTGCTGTTATACGCCACGAATGCGGCACCGATGATGCCCATCACTTTTTGCGCGTCGTTGCCACCATGGCCGATGCTGAATGCTCCCGACGAAACGAGCTGGAGTTTTTTGAACATGTTGGCAGTGCGGTAGGCATTGGGTGTTTTCACCTGTTCCACATAAATGTAGGTCAGCACAAAAATGGCTATGATGCCCATGATGCTGTAACAGATTTTTGAGTTGTCGGCTTTTTTGAGCGCTTTCACGACAGCCTGCTCATCAATGCCGGAGTCAGCCTCTTTTTTGATCCGGGCGGCCAGTTGTACGGCGCCCTCTTTTTTATAATCGGCAAGCAGAGGGGTGGTTTTGTTGAAAGCTGCGTTTGCCGCATCGAAAGCAGGGCGCGTTGCCGGGTCCTTTTCGGCAAGGGTTTTTAGTTTTTCGATCCGGTAGTACTTGGCCATGTTTTCGCGGAGCTTCACCTGCTCGAAGTGCGCGAAAAGAAACCAGGTGATGAGCGTGGCTACGGCGATGATGGCCAGCCTTGCCCATGTGTTGCGCATGATGGTGACCACCGTGATGAAGATGGCGATGATCATGCCGATGATGGGTGCCAGAAAAATGAATAGGATGATTTCGGTGATCTTTTTGATTTCCACGATGCTGGTCAGCGGCGTAAAACCTTTGGTGACGATGGCATGGGTGATGGCCGCGCCGGCAAAACCTCCTATGAGCGTGTGGGAGGAAGAGGAGGGAATGCCGTACCACCAGGTGATCAGGTTCCAGAAGATTGCGGCCAGCAGTCCCGCCAGAATCACCGGCAGCGTGATGTATTCTGCATGCACTGATTTTCCGATGGTGTTGGCCACCGCATGGTCCTGGAAAATGAAATAGGCCACGAAGTTGAAGAAGGCGGCCCAAACCACGGCCTGGAAGGGGGTAAGCACCTTGGTGGACACAATGGTGGCGATGGAGTTGGCGGCATCGTGAAAGCCGTTGATATAGTCAAAGATCAGGGCCAGTATGACAATTACGACAAGCAGGGTCATGGTCAGGTTCTGGGGATGATGAAAAGGATCCGGCGGTTAAGCGTATTTCACGATGATGGATTCGATCACATTGCCGGCGTCTTCACATTTGTCGGTCACCAGTTCCATCACCTGGTAGATCTCCCGCTTTTTGATCACTTCTTTTGCATCGGGTTCGGTGGCGAAAAGTTTGTCGATGCTCAGGTCGAAAATATCGTCGGCCTGGTTTTCTATGCTGTTGATAGCCACAAGGGCGTCGGTGATTTTGCGCATGTTCTTCATGCTGCGTAGTTCGGTAACGGCATAGTTCACCTGCACGCAGCCCTGGGCAATCAGGTCTGCCATTTTCTGAAAGCCGGCGTCGTTGGGATTGACGCGGTAAAAATTGATTTTTTTGGCGGAGGCATAAATATAATCGGCGATGTCGTCGAGCGCTGTTGCCAAATAGTGGATGTCTTCCCGGTCGAAGGGGGTGATGAAATTCTTGCCCAGCTCGGTGAAGATGTTGTGCGTGAGCTCGTCGTTCACATGCTCCATGTCCTCGATGTCGCGTATCAGCTTAGCGCGTTGCTCGAAATCGGTTTCATGCACCACCAGTTTGAGTTTCTCCCCCATTTTCACCAGTTCGGCGGCCACATTTTCGAACAGTTGGAAAAACACCCGGTCTTTGGGTAAGAAGATCTTGAGTATGGAATTCAACCCCATGGCACGATTTTGGGCAAAAATAGGGTATTGAAGGGCGAACTGCGGTCGCGGTTAATGATTAATGTTTAGTTAACATGGCGGAACAGCTCTGTTTTCATTAAATATGTTCATTTATTCTTTTTCTGTGCTGAAAAATATTCTACAAGCGGTACATGGATCCGGATTTTTGTGGCATAAGTTGTTTGGAATGGACAATGTCGCTATTTTTGTCTAAAGCGTCAACAAGTGACGATACTTTCTGATTGATTCAGAAACACTTTTTCCTCAACATTTCGATTTCATTGAATGCTCTCACAAGGGGGGGCAATGGTACATTCTTGTGTTTAGGAAGGATTAAAACCGATTTATCAAATAAAAACAATGATTATGAGAAAACTGAACATCCTCATTGCACTTTTTCTGGCGTTTTCGCTGTCGGCGACCGCCCAGAACCGGACCGTGACCGGCAAAGTGACCGATGAAAAAGGGAATCCGATCGAAGGAGTTTCGGTCACCACGCCCGACGGAAAGTTGGGAACAAAGACCGACAAATCGGGCAATTACCAGCTTGAAGTACCTGCTGGTGTCAAAAGCCTGAATCTTTCCAGCGTCAATTTTGAACAGACTATGGTTGGAATTTCCGGCAACAGTGCCGCAAACGTTTCACTGGTTTCGTCCGACAAAGCTTTGTCGGAAGTCATGGTGGTGGGTTACGGTACCCAGAAACGCAGGAATGTGACTGCTTCCATGACTCGTGTGGATCCCAAAAACTTCAACACGCTGGCCACTACCAGTATCGACCAACAACTGGCCGGACGTGCGGCCGGTCTGCAGGTTACGAATTCCTCCGGTCTGGTGAACCAGGCTCCCCGCCTCCGCATCCGGGGCGTGAATTCCATCAACCAGGGCCGCGACCCCCTCATTGTGCTGGACGGAGTTCCCACATTCAGCGGAGGATACTCCGGAGCGGCTAATACAAACGTGTTGAGCGACATCAACCCGGCCGATATCGAATCGATTGAAGTACTCAAAGACGGATCGGCCACGGCCATTTACGGATCGCGCGCGGCCAATGGGGTTATTCTCATTACCACCAAAAAAGGGCGCAGCGGCAAGTCCAATGTTACTTATAACGCCACGTTCGGTTTTTCAAAACCGCTACGCAAATTTGACCTGCTGAATGCCGACCAGTTTGTGACAATTGCAAACGAGAAACTCACCAACGCCGGTCTGGCTGCCGCTGCCTTCAAGAATGCTGAAAACACCAACACCGACTGGCAGGACGTGGCCATGCGCGGCCGGGCCAATACCATGCTGCATAGCCTCAGCCTCGATGGTGGCAACGACCGGACAACTTACTTCATGTCCTTCAGTTTCAATAATAACCAGGGCATCATCCAAACCAACCAAGCTCGTCGCTACGGGGTGCGTATGAACATAGAACATAAGGTGAACGATTGGTTGAAAGTGGGTAACAATATTACCCTCAGCCGTTCGGAGGACAATGACCAGAACAACGGCGGAAATGCGCTTTCCGGCGCCATCGCTAATGCATTGCGGGCGCTTCCGAATGTTCGCACATATGATCCGGCCAATACCGCATTCGCCGGATACAACATCAAATCTGACGGTTCTGCACTCGGAAGAGATGCCAATACCCGAGACATTGAGAACAATTATACCAATCTGGCCTTCGTGCTTGATAAAAACAAGTTCAACTCTACCCGTTACCGTATCATCAATAATGCATTTGCAGAAGCTCGTCTTTGGAAGGGGTTGAAGTACCGCCTTCAGGCCGCTGTGGATTACAATAACGGAACCGACTTCATTGCATACGACCCCCGTCATGGCGATGGGCGCAGTTCGGGTGGTATCGTCACCAACCAATCGCTCACCCGCAACCGCTATGTCCTCACCAATCTGCTGAGTTACGACCGCAGTTTCGGGGAGCATAACCTCTCCGTGCTCGGCGGTTACGAGATTCAGCGCGATGAATCCTCTTCCTCCTTCGGTCAGGGTACCGCTGTTTCCGACATCTTCTTCCTGTCTCAAAACATTATCAGTGGCAGCTATACCAACCAGTTTTCTGGAGGTGGTTTTGCCAAATCGGGACTCACTTCCTTTTTCGGACGGGTCAATTATGACTTCCGAAATCGCTATTATCTGCAATTGTCTGCAAGGAACGACGGACAGTCCTCACTTGCAGAACCCAATCGTTATGGTTTCTTCCCTGCCGTATCGGCAGGCTGGCGCGTGAGCGAGGAATCCTTCTGGAAGAATATGGTCAGCGACCGTTGGGTCAGCGATTTCAAAATCCGCGCCAGCTATGGGGTGGTGGGCAATCCTCTGGGCGGCTTCCCCTACCTGAGCACCTATTCTTCCGCACAATACGGAGGTATCAACGGTATTGCAGTGAGCAACGTGGGTAACCCCGGCCTGCAGTGGGAAACCAACAAGAAACTGGACATCGGGTTTGACGCCACCCTGTTTAAAGGCAAGATCAACCTGACCTTCGATTACTTCCGCAACAACAACGACAATTTAGTATTGGCGGCTCCGCTGCCCGTATCGTTCGGGGTACCCAACAACTCCATCTTCAAAAACATCGGCTCCTCGGTTAACAAGGGTTTCGAAGTGACCATCGGCGGTACGGTGATGACCCGCAAGGATTTCAGCTGGGATGTCAGCTTCAACTACACCAATACCAAGAACGAGATCACTTCGCTCTATCTCAACCAGGACATCATCAGTAATTACAATATACTGCGGGTAGGCCAGCCGATAAACGCCATCTTCGGATACACTTATGCCGGAGTCAACAGTGGTAATGGAAACCCGATGT
>JBIIDU010000276.1:0-3363 GCA_044238165.1 Ferruginibacter sp.
TGGTATAATTCACCAGATGTGCGAAGTAGATGATCAGCAGGCCAAGAACAATGAAGCCGAACTGCTTGAACAGAAAACTTTCATTGCTCCTGCTTTTTTTGAAAGCTAGCGATCCGGTGCTGCTGTATACCACCAGAAGGCTGGCAAGGGTGAGCAGCAGAATCAGCCCCCAGATGACCCGGTCGCCACGTGTCTTGCGGACCAGGCTGTCGCCCACACCATACATGTCGGGTGCAAAAAGCTGTCTGAGATTCAAGGGTTGCTGCATCGGTTATCGGGCGCTTTGTTCATTTAAATTTTATATCGAACCGGGTTCGGGCTTCAGAGCTCAATCACCGCCCTGCGGAACTGATTGCCCCTGTCTTCATAATTTTTGAAAAGATCGAAGCTGGCGCATGCAGGACTCAGCAGCACCACATCGCCTTTTGCCGCAAACCGGAAAGCTGCATGGACCGCTTCAGCAGCCGAGGCCACATTCGCCATGAGCGGTACGTCTTCCCGGAAAGCTTCGGTGATTTTCTGATTGTCGGTACCCAGGCAAACGATGGCTTTCACCTTCTCCTTCGCCAATTCGGACAGGATGCGGTAGTCGTTCCCTTTGTCCACACCGCCGAGAATGAGTATGGTAGGCTTCTCCATGCTCTCCAGTGCGAACCAGGTGCTGTTCACATTGGTACTTTTGCTGTCGTTGATGAACTCCACCCCGCGGATGGTAGCCACCACTTCCATGCGGTGGGCAAGACCCTGGAAATTCTGTAACGACTCGCGGACCGATTCCTTCCGTATATCCTCAGCCATCGACGCCGCTCCTGCCGCCATGCTGTTGTACTGGTTGTGCTTTCCTTTCAGGGCGAAGTCGCGGATGTTCATCTGCACCTCTTCAGTCTTCCATTTCATGTGGAGCTCCTGATTGGAAATGTAAGCGCCGTTCGGGATGATTTTCGTCATGGTTATAGGATATAAAATTGATTTGATGGGGTAGTTGGAAATATGCTTGCTTGTTTCGGTGTCGTCGAGGCAATAGATGAAAACATCCTGCTCCGACTGATTTTTCACAATCCGGAATTTGCTATCGATGTAGTTGGACATTTTATAGTCGTAGCGGTCTAGATGGTCGGCGGTGATATTGGTCAACACGGCCACGTTGGGCCGGAACGTATCGATATCATCCAGCTGAAACGAACTTACCTCCACCACATACAGGGCCTTCGGGGCCAGGGCCACCTGCCGGGCAAATGAATATCCGATGTTGCCCACCAGCGCACAATCGGCACCGCCCTGCTTGCAGATATGGTAGGTCAGCGCAGTGGTGGTGGTTTTCCCGTTGGTTCCGGTGATGGCGATGATGCGGCTGTCGCCCTTGAACCGGTATGCCAGTTCGATTTCGCTGATGACCTTTATCCCTTGCGCCCTTATTTTACGCACCAGTGCGTTGGATTCGGGAATGCCCGGGCTCTTCATCACCTCATCGGCGCTGAGGATGACCGGTTCGTTGTGCCCCCCTTCTTCGAAGGGAATCCCGGCCCCGGTAAGCTCTTCCCTTGCCTTATCGCTGAGCGTGCCGGCATCGCTGACCAGCACACGGTATCCTTTCTGATGCGCGAGCAAGGCTGCACCTACCCCGCTCTCGCCGGCACCCAGCACGGCAAGAAAATGCGGAGCCGGCACACGGCCCGGGCCGGTATGCAGCGCATCATATTTCATGGTGTATGGCATGAGTGTACCCGGATTTGGGGGTTACCTTTCTACCCGACCGTACATTTGGATATGCACGACCGGAACGAGTTGTTACACGGGTAAGGGAATAAAGCAGTTTTACACAGGGTAGCCGATTCATTCGTTTACGGCTTCAGCTTTGGTTTTGGTTTTCAGTGTACGGATTTCAAGAGCTTCTTCCCATAAGGCAGAAGGTTAAAAGTGGTTTTTCAACAGCATAGAATTTAATGGGTCTGTTTTCCCTGTTCACGGATAATGAGGTTCTTCATTTGTATAGAATTCAACGGGTAGGTCTTAAACGTTTATGATGAAGCGCAAAAACTGTTGCTTTCAAAACAGCACCTGCACCTGATTTTTCTTTTCCCTTTTGTTACCGCAGCTTAAGCGTCACAATAGCCAACACCACGCAAATGATTGTCACAATCCAGAAGCGCACCGCAATCTTGCTTTCATGATACCCCTTCTTCTGGTAATGATGGTGAAGCGGACTCATCAGGAATATCCGCCTCCCCTCACCATATTTCTTCCGGGTGTATTTGAAATAACTCACCTGCAGCATCACGCTGAGGTTTTCCACCAGAAATACGAAGCAGAAGATGGGAATCAGCAATTCCTTGCGGACAATGATGGCCAGTGCCGCGATGATGCCCCCCAATGCAAGACTGCCCGTATCGCCCATGAAAACCTGTGCCGGATAGGCATTATACCAGAGGAATCCGATACAGGCACCTACAAAAGCCGCAATGAAAATGGACAGTTCGCCAAGGTTGGGAATGAACATGATATTGAGGTATTCGGCAAATTTTACATTCCCGCTCACATAGGCGAATATGCCCAGGCAGATGCCGATGATGGCGCTCACGCCTGTTGCCAGACCGTCCAGCCCGTCGGTGATGTTGGCTCCGTTGCTTACTGCGGTGACGATGAAGATGACGATAAGCACATAAAGCACAAACGTATAGTCGCGCCAACCCTCGGGAAGCATTCTGGAATAATTGAACTCATGGTTCTTCATAAACGGAATGGTGGTGATCGGTGTTTTCACCGATACGAAACGATGCGACTTTCCCTCCAGCAGCAATGTGTCTTCCCTCAGCTTCCTTTCGCCCGGCTGGATCAGGTTTTCCGTCACACCGCTTGCAATGATTTCCCTTTTGACCGTCACGCTCGGACTGAAATACAAAGTGACGCCCACAATGATGCCCAGCATTACCTGTCCGAATATCTTGAACCGGCCCGCAAGACCGTCGCTGTCACTCTTGCGATAGGGACCGCCCAGCGCCTGTGCCTTCCGCTTGGCGCGGATTTTCAGCAAATCGTCAATGAATCCAATGCAACCCAGCCAAACCGTACATAAAATCATCAGCCGGATATACACTTTGTCGAGATTCGCCAGCAACAAGGTCGGAATCAGAATCGCCAGTATGATGATGATGCCGCCCATGGTGGGAGTTCCCTTTTTCTGCTGCTCTCCCGCCAGTCCGAGATCGCGCACGCTCTCTCCCAGCTGTTTCGCCCTTAGGAACTCGATCAGACGCTTTCCGTATACCGTGGTGATCAAAAGGCTCAGTATCACGGCAAGCATCACCCGGAACGTGATGAACTGGAACAACCCGCTGCCCGGAAATCGGGAAACCTGCCAGTGTC
>JBIIDU010000277.1:0-3350 GCA_044238165.1 Ferruginibacter sp.
GTAGTACGGTGCTTTTCAGGGCGCTTGACGTGTCCTTACGGACTGAATCTGGCGGCGTCGGGTTGCGGAGCAGGCTGTCCTGTCCTTCGAGCAGTACAGGCGCAAAAAAAAGCAGGAAGAGGAGTGCCGAAAATTTCAAGCAATATGTTTCAAGCAAAAATAATTTCATTTTGACTAGAAAATGGTCACATAGCCGAAATGTATTTTGGCAGCGCTGCGAAGATTGAAATCAATGGCATCGCTCTTGCCGAGTGCAAAAGCGATATTCAGCAGACCCGCCCGTGTTTCGAACAACATTCCCATACCCATGCTGTAATAGGTGTTTCGGATGTTTACTTGCTGGTAGGCGGCTCCAACGAGTCCGGCATCCGCGAACCAGAAGAGGTAGCTGTTTTGTGCCAGCAATAAGCGCAATTCTGCCGTCACCACTCCATACCGGGTTGCATAGATACTTTCCTCATCGAATCCGCGCAGCAGACGGTATCCGCCTATTTGAAAGAGTTCGTTCCGGAAGAGATACGGACTGCCCAGCCAACCGCCCTGAAAAGCGGCTTTCAGCGTGCTGCGCTTTCCGGTGGGAAAATAATGCGCGGCGGCCAGTCTCAGCCGCACCTGATGGCTTTTCATGCTTATCGAATCATAAAGCGATTCGTAATCGAACCCGGGATCTTTGATGCTTACGATATCGTTGTTTTTGGTGAATTTTTTGAGCCCGACAGTTCCGGTGAAATAGATTTCATTGCCTCGCATCGGATTCAGCCGGTTATTGGTCCCGTTGAAATCATATTCAATGCCGGCATTTACTATGCTTGCATCAATGTTGGGCGGCAATTGACGTGTAGCGATGATCTGTTGTGTGTCTACACCGCCCGGAAGCAGGTAGCAGTTCTGCTTCTGGAAAAAAAGCTGACCGGTCTGCCGGGCGGCGAATACGTATTGGACTCCTGCCCGCGCATCGATTTGCAAGAAGGAGGAGTCCTTTTTGAACAAGCTGAAATTCACATCCAGGCCGAAGGCTGTTTTGAAAATGAAGGGTTGCCGGTAATTGAAATTCAGTCGAGGTGATTTTACCTGCAGTTGTTGCCAGTTCAGCAGCAGGCTTTCCCCCTGGCCAAAATTATTTTTGAGGTTCAGGTTCACATCTCCTGTCAGTTGCAGTTTGTTCGTCTGGCTGTTTTGCGGAAAGAACCCGATCAGAAAGTTGATCTGGCTGCATTTTTTTGGCTGCAGGTACAGGTTGAGCACGGAGCCGGTTCCCAGCAACTGAACATCGGCAGGCTGTACTTCCTGCAGATAAGGCAGTGCCGCGAGTTTCCTTCCCACGTCATCAATTTTATCCGCATTGAAATTGCTGCCATTCGGAATTCCAAGATACTGTTGCAGGAAATGAGATGAAATCTTCGCCCTGCCATTGATCCGGATGCTGTCGATATGGTACAGTGGCCCCCGGCTCAGGCGGATACGACCTGAAACATCCCGTCCGGAAATAACCGGACTGTCGAGACGGATAGACGCAAAAGGATACCCGTTGTTCTCATAGTATTGGAGCATGTTCTCTTTCAGACGGGCAAGCCGTGCAAAGCTGACCGGTTGCCCCGGGAAAGTCCGTTTGCTGAATCCGCTTTCATCGAGAGCCTTGGCGGGGATGCTGTCCGTAGCCAGATGCATCCAGCGGTATAGCGGGCCCACAAATAATATTGCTTTTGCCCGGCTGCTGTCGAAAACGGCACTGTCCACCGATGCCGACAGATATCCCGATTCCCGGAACAGTTCCGGCAATCGCTTCAGATAATCCATGCATTGGGTTGCATTGTTGAACGATTGCTCTACCTTGAACTGTCCCGCATCAAACAGGCTATCTTTGCCGGTGTAACTGAGCTCCAGCCGATATCTTCCGTCATCCGGAACATGCTGGCCCAGTGCATGCCCCCAAACAGAAAACATCATCAAAATGGCACGGAGAAAATGGATTATTATGGGATTCCGGGTTTTGATGATAGACAAGATTTAAGTCAGTATTCAATACATTCATAAAATTAATTCTTGCAGGGCATTTATCTCCATATTCCTTTTTGCAGGCAGGCCTGCACCTACTGCAATTTCCACTTCACCACTTCGCTCCGGTACCGCAGCGAAATGATTGAAGCCATCTGCACCGAAATACGGCTTTGGGTCCGGCATAATCCACTCCCTCAAAATTTCAGTGTTGGATCTGTTTACATGGGCGGGGGAACGCCCAGCTTGCTCCAGGAACAGGAACTGGCTCTTTTGCTCGATACTGTTTTTGCCTGCTTCCCGGTAGACCCCTCCGCTGAAATCACGTTGGAAGCAAATCCCGATGATATCTCTCTTGCACAACTAGGTGTTTGGAAGAAAATCGGAATCAATCGACTGAGTGTGGGCCTGCAGTCGTTCAGCGATGAAGAACTCCGGTGGATGAACCGCGCACACGATGCACATGCTTCCGAAAAATGCCTGCAACTGATTCCGGATGCCGGATTCGTGAATTACTCCATTGATCTCATTTACGGATCACCCTGGCTTTCTGACAGGCAGTGGGAGGAACATCTATCAAAAATTGCCAAGCATAAAGTGCCCCATGTTTCCTGCTATGCCCTTACCATGGAAAGCGGAACCCTACTCCACAGGAGGGTACAGAAAGGAATTCATCCGCCTCCCCTTCAGGAGCGTCAGGCGGCGCAGTTCCTTTTGCTTATGGAACGGATGCGCAGTTGGGGGTACCGGCATTATGAAATCAGTAACTTCTGCCAGCCCGGGATGCTTGCCCGTCACAACAGCGCCTACTGGCAAAACAGTCCCTATACGGGTTTCGGTCCTTCCGCACATTCCTACGATGGGCAGCGGCGACGATGGAACCTTTCCGATAACCGGAGCTATATAAAGGCGCTTGAAAATGGAATGCTTCCTCCGGCCGAAGAAGAAGTGCTCACGGATGTGCAGCGGGTCAATGAGTACATCATGCTTGCGCTGAGAACCGACAGAGGAATGGCAAAAACGGAACTTTCCAAAATGCTGGACGCGGACCGGTTGCGCATGCTGGAGCAGGGCATAGCCGACTGGGTAGCTGCAGGCAAGATGGTGGGGGACGAAAGCAGATATTTGTTGACCGATGATGGAAAACTTTTTGCCGACGGAATAGCTGCCGACCTGTTTTTCGGGGAATCAACCTGAAGCACGGAAGGGGTTTCTACTCTTCACGCACATGGGATACCTAAATCAGGTGCCGTTCAATGTACTCGAAACCTTCACCGGCCGGCAATTGCTCCCACAAGATCTTATAGATGGTTTCGGCAATGGGCATCTTTACTTCAATCCTGCTGCTGATACCA
>JBIIDU010000278.1:0-3347 GCA_044238165.1 Ferruginibacter sp.
TTGGCATGATGGTGGGCGGTTCCTTCATGGAAGGAATGCTGGGCAAAAAAGTCTGGCATCCGACGCAATCCGATTACAAGCAGGTTGGTTTTGGCGGACACGCCATGTGTGTCATCGGTTACGACGACCGTCTCGAAGGAGGAGCTTTTGAAATCATGAACAGCTGGGGGCCGCAATGGGGGGAAAACGGTATCGGCTATGTGCGCTATAGCGACTTCCGTGAATTTGTACGTGAAGCCTATGGCGTGGATCCCATGCCCAAGCGGGGGCAGGCCCTCAATCGTAATTTCGATTGCACCATCGGATTGGTCAACAACGACAACCGTCAATACATTCCACTGCAGGTGACTTCGGGCAATACCTTCAGCACACTGTCGCCGCTGAGGAAGGGCACTAAATTCAAAATTGAAATCAATAATTCGGTGGAGTGTTACATCTACATTTTCACGCCGAACGCATCCGGAAGCAGCTTTACGTTGTTCCCCTACAAACCTTCCCACTCGCCCTACTGCGGCATCACCGGCACGAGGCTGTTTCCAAGGAAAGAGTCCATCCGCGCCGACAGTTCGGGAAACAAGGATTATATGGCCGTGCTGGTCAGCAAGACCGAACTCGATTACAATAAGATCAATGCACAGATCAACGCCAGCGGCCAGTCGGGGTTCACGGCAAAATTCAACGAGGTCATCCGCCAGGCATCCATCAAAAACGCACTGTATCGCAGCAACGGCAAGGGCAATATCAGCATGTTTGCGGAAGCAGGCAATCCCGAGCAGGTGATGGGCTGCGTGGTGGAAATCAACAAGCAGTAGGAGCCTGCTCCGGTTTTTCCGGTGATCGGGAACCTTGCTTATTCACTCAAAGCCGCTGCCTGTTTGGGGTCAGCGGCATTAAATTCGATGAAATGGACAAACGCATGCATTTTCTTTTTCTGTGCATCATTTTTCTTTCCTTTTCTTCTCCGGTATTTTCCCAGGAGAAGAAACTTTACAATCCTGAGGCAGATGCAGCATCTGATATACGGCTTGCGCTCGCGAAAGCTGCTTCGGAGGGAAAACATGTTTTGCTTCAGGGAGGTGGAAACTGGTGTGGGTGGTGTATTGAATTCGCCCGGTTTTGCAAGGCCGATACTGCTATCAGCGCCGTGCTCGATAAAAACTTTGTCTGGTACCATCTGAACTACAGCAAGGAAAACAAGAACGGGGAGTTGTTTGCCCGTTATGGATATCCAGAGCGCTTCGGCTTTCCGGTCTTCATCATACTGGATGCGCAGGGCAGAAGGCTGCATACCCAGAACAGTGAGTATCTTGAAGACGGGAAAAAAAGTTACGACCAGGAAAAAGTGTTGACTTTTTTAAAAATGTGGACACCCGCAGCGCTGGATCCCGCCTCATACAGCAATCAGTAAATGTCTTCAACTCCAAATTCAGATAAAAAGGACGGATCGGTTGAAATCTGTAGCGAATTTATACGGATGGCGAAAAGCCCCTTCCGGTTCCGGTTTTATCTTCTACTGAAGCTCCCTGCGGCCTTTCTTGCAGGCCTGGGCGTGCGTCAACTTACCCCGCAATCGTCCTCCGTTTATCTGCGTTACCGCTGGCTGACACGCAATCCCTTCAAAAGCACTTATTTTGCATCGCTGTCCATGGCAGCAGAAATGAGTACGGGTTTGCTTTGTATGATGCATGTGCGAGCAACCGGAAGGCCTGTTTCAATGCTGGTAGCTTCCCTGGAAGCAAATTTTCATAAAAAGGCTGTCGGTAAAACCATTTTCACCTGTACCGATGGTGATGAAATTGCCCGCGTGGTGCAGTCGGCCACAGCTGCAGGCGCGGCGCAGATATTTCGATCGCGGGCGTTGGGTGTTGATGAAGCGGGTGAAGCGGTAGCGGAGTTTTTCATCACCTGGTCTTTCCGGCTGCGGGAAAAAACTGCCTAGCCTGATTAAACCGGAGTCAGGCGCCTATTCAAGTACAAGGTTATCAATCAACACGTAAATATAATTAACCAATGAAAATCGCATTTCACGGCGCAGCCCGCACGGTAACCGGATCCAAGCACCTGCTCTCACTGGCAAACGGAAAGAAATACCTGCTCGATTGCGGGATGTTCCAGGGTATGGGTAAGGATACCGATGCGATGAACAGGCACTGGGGTTTTGATCCGGCAACCATCAGCTGTCTGGTTTTGTCGCATGCCCATATCGATCACAGCGGACTGATTCCCAAACTCATCAAAGACGGATTTACCGGAAAAGTTTACTGCACACCTGCCACCCGCGAACTTGCCGCTGTGCTGTTGGAGGATTCTGCAGGGATTCAAGAGAACGAGGTGAAGTATGAAAATAAACGCCGTGCCATGGCAGGACTGCCACTGCTGCTGCCGCTGTACACCACCGAAGATGCGCTTGGCGCCATGAGCCGGTTTGTGGTGGTTCCCTATGACGAATGGCTGAAAATCGATGACCAAATTTCTGTCCAGTTCACCGATGCTGGCCATATTATCGGCAGCGCTGCCGTGCATTTGAATGTGAATGAGAACAGCAAGACGCGGCGTATCACTTTCAGCGGCGATGTAGGCCGCTACCGCGATATCATCCTGAAGTCACCCGCAACATTCAGCCAGGCCGACATCATCATTCTGGAGTCCACCTACGGCAATAGCCTGCATGATACGCACGTGACCACTCCCGACCAGTTGCTGCAGTGGATAGAAAAAGCCTGCCTGCAGAAAAAAGGGAAGCTGATCATTCCTGCGTTCAGCGTGGGCCGGACCCAGGAAATCCTGTACTCCCTGAACCAGCTTGAACTGGAGCGCAGACTACCCGATCTCAGCTATTATGTGGATTCCCCCCTGAGTGTGAACGCCACAGAGATTGTGAAAAAGTACCCGGCCCATTTCAACCGGCAAATACAGCAGGTGCTGGAGAAGGACAGTGACCCCTTCGCTTTCAAAGGACTGAAGTACGTCAAGTCCGTCGACGAATCGAAAATGCTCAATTTCAGCAATGGGCCCCTGGTGATCATTTCCGCCAGCGGTATGGCCGATGCGGGCAGGGTGAAGCATCACATCAGCAACAATATTGAAAGCAGCCGGAATACGATCCTTTTCACCGGCTATTGCGAACCGCGATCGCTGGGAGGGAAGCTGCTGGCCGGTCGGAAAGAGGTCAATATCTACGGGGTTTTGCATGAAGTAAATGCCGAGATAGCGGTCATCAAAAGCATGAGCGCTCACGGTGATTACGACGACCTCTGCCAGTTTCTGGCCTGCCAGGATCCTAAACAGGTCGAGCGGCTCTTTCTGGTTCACGGCGAATATGAAGTGCAGCAGGCATTCAAGGAACG
>JBIIDU010000057.1:0-11874 GCA_044238165.1 Ferruginibacter sp.
GGAAATGTTAAGTTGTAAATGTTGAATGGTAAATGCGTGCGCAAAAGTAAACCCCTTGTGTCCTTTGTGCAAATTCCTTGAGCCCTTTGTGGTTAACCTCTCCAGTAAATCCTTTAATTCTGCAAATCCTGTTCAGACAAAAAAGTTCAACGTTCAATCGTTCAAAAGTTCAAGGTTCCCGAAAATCCTGTCCATCCAGTAATTCTGTAAATCCTGTTCAGACAAAGAAGTTCAATCGTTCAAAAGTTCGAGTTTACGTAAAATCCTCTCTATTATTTATCCTTTACCGTTTTCCCAACAAGGAAGCTCACATCGACGAAACAGTAAGCCCATTCATTTGCTGATACGCAAGGGCTGAAATGCCGCGGATGACCTCCGGTAATTTCTTGATATCCCGGCCATTGACCATCACGGTGAGCATGAAAGTTCCTCCGCGAGAGAATATGATGCCCGTTTCGCTGAGGTCGGGGCTGGCATCGGCACCGCCTTCGCCGAACTTATGCACGATGGGGCAGTTTTCGGGTACGGCGGCCTTCATACCCTCTTTGAATTCGCAATTCCGCATCAGTTCAAGGCAGGCCTCCGAATCCTCATTATTCAGGTAGGAGGCATTGTACAATACCTTCATGAACGAGGAGAGTTCTCTTGCAGTCACGGGATAATCGTTTGCATTCCAATCGGGTTCGGTAAGACCCAGATCTGTGAAAACCTTTTTGAACGTAGGCACATCCAATTGCTGGTTGAGCAGGTTGGTGGCGTTGTTGTCTGAATATTCAACCATATAACGGAGGAGCTCCCGGATGGTATAGGTTTTGCCTACTTCAATGCTTTTGGAAACGAAATGGGTTGTTTTGGACGAGGGAAGCGGAACCTCGTATTTCACTTTGGTATTGAGGTAGCCCGGATGCTTCTCGTTCATTTTGTAAAAAGTGATGAGTTCAGGAATTTTAATCAGGGAGCCGGGGCTGTGCTTCTGCTCGTCGCCGATTGATATCCATGAGCCAGACTTGAACTCCCTCAGGTAAATGCCTGCGGAATTGATCAGCCCCTGCGATCGGTATTCGCCGGTCAGTTGCTCCAGTTGCGACCTGATACCCTGCAGTGCCGGCGACTCGCAGGCCGGTTCGGCGAACATCAGCGGATGGATGTATTTGTACCCGCCCAGTCGCGACAGCTTATACCTGCATACGCCGGCCGTGGTTTCCGATTGATCCTGGATTTCGGTCAACTGGTTGTTTGTTTCGACCTGACGGTAAAGAAGCAGACCCAAGACGCAGGTGCTGATGAAAAAAACCAGAGTGGTGTGAAAGGGTACTTTCTTGTTGAACATGAGTTCTTGTTTGGGTACGAAAATTGAGCCGCGAAATTAAGATTTTGCCCCGGGTTTCAAAATCGGAATTTTTGCCGCAGGTCATCTGCTCGGAGCTTTCCATCGTTTTTTTGTTTTACCGCCAGCAGTACCTTTCCAGACAGATGATTCTTTTTATTTGAAAGCCAGGGATACAAGCCCCCAAGGCCCTGGCCCTGATCTTTGCTTTCGGCTGTTTAACTGAATGCCAATCGCTTATTTTTGTCGGAAACTGTTGCCATGCGCATCTTTCTTTTCCTGATGGTTTTCGGATGCCTGACTTTGGACGGACCGGGTCAGACAGCACCTGCCTATACTTCTTCCGAACTGCTGCTGCAACTGAAGAAAATGGATGTGCTGGGTTCAGTGCTCTACATCGCCGCCCATCCCGACGACGAAAACACCCGTATGCTGGCCTGGCTGGCCAATGAAAAACTTTACCGCACCGGCTACCTCAGCCTTACCCGTGGCGATGGCGGGCAGAATCTTATCGGCGATGAACAGGGGGTGGATCTGGGTCTGATCCGCACACAGGAGTTGCTCGCTGCACGGCGTATCGACGGCGCCGAGCAGTTCTTCACCCGCGCCTATGATTTCGGCTATTGTAAAACACCGGAGGAGGCGCTGGCCACCTGGGGGCATGAAAAGATACTGGGCGATGTGGTGCGGGTGATCCGTTCCTTCCGTCCCGACATCATCATCGCCCGCTTTCCGGAAGACAACCGCGCCGGCCATGGCCACCATGCGGCTTCGGGTATCCTTGCCCGTGAGGCCTTCGATGCGGCTGCCGATTCCACCCGATTTCCGGAGCAGTTTGCCGAGGGCCTCAGCATCTGGCAACCCCGCCGATTGCTGTGGAACACCTATAATTTCGGCAGCGCCAACACCCAGCGCGACGAGCAGTTCAAAACGGATGTGGGCGCTTACAATCCCCTGCTCGGAAAAAGCTACGGCGAAATCGCTGCCCTGAGCCGCAGCCAGCACAAAAGCCAGGGCTTCGGCGTGCCGGCACAGCGCGGGGCCCAGACCGAGTATTTCGAAACCATCCGTGGCGAGAAACCGCTGCTGTCGCTGATGGACGGGGTCGATACCCGTTGGGAACGTATCGGCGCAGCCCCTGTTCACGCGCTCGTGGAACAGTGTATATCCCGGTTCAATACGAGCCTGCCTGCATCGTCCGTCGGCGACCTGATTGTTTTATACCGCTCGGTACAGCAACTTCCCCGGTCGTACTGGCGAAATCAAAAACTCAATGAACTGTCCCGGCTTATTGTTCATTGCAGTGGCGTATTTGCAGAAGCTATTTCTCCCAAACGGCTTGTTGTGGAAGGCGATACGCTGTCCGTCAACATCATCATCAACAACCGAACGGGGCTCGATCTTCGGGCCAGGGTGCAATTCAACGGGTCGGTCCGCACCTTCGATACCCTGAAGGCAAATGTTCCGATCACGCAAAACATCGATGCTTATTTTACTCCCGTAAAAATTTCCACACAGCCCTACTGGCTCACTGAACCCATGAGCCCGGGCAGTTTTACCGTTACCGACGGCAGGCAGATCGGTCTTGCACAAAACGAGCCCCTTTCTGCCGCATGCACATTGGTTTTTGGAGATTTCAACCTTGAGCTATCCTTGCCCCTCCGCTACAAATACACCGATCCCGTAAAGGGCGAAATCTACCAGCCGGTCAGCGTCGTCCCTCCTTTCTCCGTGCGCAGCAATCCGCCCCTGGGCATCAACCGAACTGATGCTGCACTGGAAGTGCGGTCATTCCGAAACAATAACCTTTTTGCGGCCTGCAACCGCCCCGATCCTGCTGCCTGTAGCAACACCTCGCCTGTATCGCTGGCGCAGGAACAGCGGTACAAAACAACGTTCAGCATACCGGACAAAAAGGAACAGGGCAAAGAGAGCTATCCGGTTTATGACCGCAACGGGAGGCCTTATCGCGAACTGGTGGAAATCAACTACGACCACATTCCTGCCATCACCTACCTGCGCGATACGCGTTTTCAAACCCGGTCTTTCGACTGCCGCATCGCAGGCAAGTCCGTCGGTTATATTGCCGGGGCCGGCGACAAGGTGCCGCAGGCATTGAGCGCAATGGGCTATTCGGTCACCATGCTGAAAGAGGAGGATGTGCGTTCCGGAAAACTTTCCGCGTACGATGCCATTGTTACCGGAGTGCGGGCCTACAACACCAACGATTGGATGAGCGATGCGTACGATGCGCTGATGAACTATGTGCACAAAGGCGGGGTATTGCTGGTGCAATACAATACCAGCAATTTCATCAGCCAGGTGAAGAGCCGCATCGGCCCCTATGATTTCAGTATCGGCAGGAATCGTATTACCGACGAGCACGCTGCCGTGAACTGGTTGCTGCCCGACCATCAGGTGATGCAGTATCCCAACAAGCTTACTCCGGCCGACTTTGAAGGATGGGTGCAGGAACGCAGTATCTATCATGCGGAAAAGAACGATAAGAACTATGTAACGCTTTTCAGGATGCAGGATGCCGGTGAGGCCGCACATGACGGCTCCCTGATCATGGCCGGCTATGGCAAGGGGCGGTTCATTTATACCGGTTTGTCTTTTTTCCGTCAGTTGCCTGCCGGCGTACCGGGTGCCTACCGCCTGCTGGCCAATTTGCTGGCCCGGTGATTGCTGGCGTTTGCGGATTTACCCGAACACAACACTATTGCATGCAGGAAGAAAAAAAATACTGGCGTAAATGGTACTGGATGGTGCTGCTCCTCCTTTTTGCGCAGATACTGGTTTACTGGCTGATTACCCTACATTACCAAACTAAGCCCTGACTTCATCAAGCTGCCTTCCCGGCTTCAACCATGAGTACGCCCGACTGGATCATACTGGCCATCACCCTTACAGGCATCATCGCCTACGGTATGTATAAGAGCAGCGCCACCAAAAACCTGGAGGGCTATTTTCTCAGCAACCGCGATATGCCCTGGTATTTGGTTCTGCTCAGCATCATGGGCACACAGGCCAGCGCCATCACCTTCTTGAGCGCACCCGGCCAGGCCTATACCGACGGTATGCGCTTCGTGCAATACTATTTCGGCCTGCCGCTGGCCATGGTGCTGATCTGCATCTTTTTCGTGCCGGTATTCCGGCGCCTCCATCTTTACACCGCTTATGCTTTCCTCGAAAAACGCTTCGACCTGAAGACCCGCACCCTGACAGCGGCGCTTTTCCTGATTTCACGCGGCTTTTCCACCGGCATCAGCATTTATGCGCCGGCCATCATTCTCAGTTCGCTGATGGGCTGGAACATCTATTTCACGAATCTGGTGATGGGGGGGCTCCTCATCATCTATACCGTGAGCGGTGGTGCCAAAGCGGTGGCATATACCCAGACCCTGCAGCTCGCCGTGATTTTCGCGGGCATGTTTCTGGCCGGATTCATGGTGGTGCGCATGCTTCCGGAAGGAATGGGCTTTTCAGAGGCCCTGTCGATGGCGGGGAAGGAGGGAAAAATGAATATCATCACCACCGGGTTCACTTCGGCGGGGGTATTCGACTGGAAGGACAAATACAATATCTGGAGCGGCCTGGTCGGCGGCCTTTTTCTGGCCCTGAGTTATTTCGGCACCGACCAGAGCCAGGTGGGGCGCTACCTCACCGCCAAAAGCGACCGCGAAAGCAAGCTGGGCCTGCTGATGAACGGCCTGGTGAAAATCCCGATGCAAGTGCTGATTCTGCTGATTGGTATACTGGTGTTCACCTTTTACCAGTATCACCGTGCCCCGGTTTTTTTCGATAAGGCCCGGGTGACAGCGGCGGAAAAAACACCTTACCGCGATTCGCTTCGTAGTGTCGAAGCCGCATACAATACAGCCCGTTTAAAAAAAGATCGTGAAGCCTGTGATGAACTCCGCGGTCAATATAAATCGCTCATCAAAAAAGCCTTGCCCGGCGATGAGGCCAACGATACCAATTTCATCTTTCTGCGCTTTGTGGTCGATTTTCTTCCGCGTGGCCTTGTGGGGTTGCTGATTGCTGTGATTTTTCTGGCTGCCTGGGGAAGTATTGCCGCCGCACTCAATTCCCTGTCGGCCTGCACCATTGTGGATTTTCATCATCCTTTTTTAGGCCAGCATTCTACTCCACATAAAGCCTACCGTGCCGCGCAGGGCTATACGATTGCCTGGGGGATCTTTTCGGTGCTGGTGGCCATGTTCGCCCATAACCTTGGCAACAGCCTGATTGAGGCCGTCAATATCCTGGGCTCCCTGTTCTACGGGGTTATTCTTGGCATTTTTCTGGCGGCATTTTACCTGAAACGGGTGGGGGGGCATGCTGTTTTTACCGCGGCCCTGCTGGCCGAAGCAGCGGTGATTGCCGTCTATCTGTCTGACTCACTGTCTTTCCTGTGGCTGAACCTGGTGGGAGCCCTGCTGGTGTTGGGGCTTTCCCTGATTTTGCAGCCCGTATTTGCCGTCTCTTCCGCAAGGGGAAGCCGGTCATCCTGAAAATGAAAAAAACTAGCGGAGCCAACAGGTTTAAGCATAATTTTGCAACGCTTTAGTCCGGCTTGCTTTTTTTTTATGCCGGAATCAAATAAATTACCGCAGTGTCAAAGCACGTACACAAGGCCTCCATGGCCGGTTTGCTGATAGCCCTTGGCATCATTTACGGCGATATCGGCACCTCTCCGCTCTATGTGTTCAACGCCATCATCAAAGGGCGGACCATCACCGAGGAGCTGATACTCGGAACTCTTTCGCTGATCATCTGGACGATTACCCTGATTACTACGGTGAAATATGTGGTAATGGTGCTTCGGGCCGACAACCGGGGGGAGGGAGGAATCTTCGCACTGTTCGCCCTTGTGCGCCGAAGGCAGAAGTGGCTGGTGATACCTGCCATGATTGGCGGCGCGGCCCTGCTCTCCGACGGCATCATTACCCCACCCATCTCCATCACCTCGGCAATCGAAGGGCTCAAGGAACTCCCGCGCTTCCATCTGATGCATCAGGACACGATCGTGTACATTGTGCTTGCCATCATTACTCTTTTCTTCTTCACCCAACGATTCGGTACCGCAAGCATAGGAAAAATGTTTGGCCCCATCATGGGCGTTTGGTTCACCATGCTCGCCATACTGGGGTTCATTCATCTTTCCGACAATTTCGCAGTCTTCAAAGCCCTGAACCCCTATTATGGCATCCGTTTCTTAATGGTTTATCCAGAAGGGTTCTGGTTGCTGGGCGCTGTTTTTCTCTGTACCACCGGAGCAGAGGCGCTGTACAGCGATCTGGGCCACTGCGGCCGTGACAACATCCGCATTTCGTGGGTATTTGTAAAAATCTGCCTGCTGATCAATTATTTCGGGCAGGGGGCCAGTTTGCTCAAACATCACAACGGCGTGACCATGACGCATGAAGTGCTGCAGTCTGCGGGTATCAATGCCTTTTTTGACCTGATGCCCCAGTGGTTCATCGTACCGGGTGTGGTCATTGCAACTTCTGCCGCCATCATCGCCAGCCAGGCCATGGTCAGCGGCTCCTACACACTCATCAACGAAGCCATCCGGCTCAACCTCTGGCCCAAACTGAAAATCAATTATCCCAGCGAGGCCCGGGGGCAGATTTTCATTCCGGCCATCAACGCACTCCTTTTCTTCGGTTGTGTAGCGGTGGTACTTTACTTCCGCGAATCGTCGCGAATGGAAGCCGCCTACGGGCTGGCCATCATCACCACAATGATCATGACCACCATCCTCTTTGCCAATTATCTGGTCATGAACCGGGTCAATGCGGGGCTTATCTATCTTTTTCTCGGACTCTACCTGATCATTGAGATTTCATTCCTGACTGCCCTGATGGACAAATTTATTCATGGAGGTTTCATCACGTTGATTATCGGGTCATTCATGTTCTCGGTCATGTATGTATGGTACCGAGCCCGCAAAATCAAGAACCGGTATGTGGAGTTCGTGCGGCTGGAGGAATATGTGCCCAAGCTGGAGGAACTGAGCAACGACCTTTCGGTGCCGAAATACGCCACCCATCTGGTGTATATGACCAGCGCCAACAATCCCAAGGAGATCGAGCACAAGATCATCTATTCCATACTCAACGGCAAGCCCAAGCGGGCCGATATCTTCTGGTTTGTGCATGTGGACACGCTCGATGACCCTTATACCTGCGAGTATGTGGTGACCCACATCATACCCAACGACATCATCCGGGTGGAATTCCGCCTGGGCTTCCGTGTGGCGCCCCGCATCAACCTCATGTTCAAGAAGGTGGTGGAAGACCTTGTGGCGAACAAGGAGGTGAATGTTACCAGCCGCTACGAGAGCCAGCAGAAGAACAATGTGGTGGGCGACTTCCAGTTCGTGGTGATGGAAAAATTCCTTTCGCAGGACAATGAACTGCCTTTCTTCGAGCGGCTCATCATGCAGGCTTATTTCTGGGTGAAGGAATTGTCGCTGAGCGAGGAGAAGGGCTTCGGCCTTTCGCAAAGCAACGTAGTGGTTGAAAAATACCCGTTGGTTGTTGCGCCGGTGAGCAAGCTGAAACTTAACCGCATCTATTCGCAGGAAGATGAAGAGGCGCTGTACTGATTTCCCGGCGTCAGCATTCCGGGAATTGTATTACGTTGAAGACCTGCATTGCACGCTGCACCCTTTCTTCCCTTAAACATTTTTCATGCATGCGATCACTTCCGAAGAACTGGCCGCCCTGCTCAGGCAGCAGTATCCGCTGCGTCTGATCGATGTGCGCGAACCGGAGGAACACGCGGCCTTCAACCTGGGCGGCGAGCTCATACCGCTGCAGCAGGTTATGGCCGAACTTTCCCGGATTCCGCGCGACATATTGGTGGTATTTTATTGTCGTAAGGGCATCCGGAGCGCATTGGCCATACAGCGGCTTCAGGAGAAATATCCGTTCACCAACCTGGCAAACCTCTCCGGAGGAACCGAAGCCTGGAAGCACCGTTTTCACGATCCGGCGGGTTAATCGCACGAAAACTGCACGGCGTTGCGCCGCCCATTATCTTTACCGGTGAATTATTTCCGTTGTCACCCGTTCTGCTCTATATCATCCTTGGGTATCTGCTGCTGATGGCGGTGCTTTATTTTTTTCAGGAACGCTTCATCTTCAAGCCCGAAAAGCTGGATCCTGATTTCAAGTACCGTTATGACATTCCGTTCCGTGAACTTTTTTTTGATGTGGCGGAAGGGGTGCGTATCAACGGCCTGCATTTCCAGGCGTCAAAGCCCCGCGGCCTGGTTCTTTATTTTCACGGCAACTCCCGCAGCATCAAGGGATGGGCCAAATATGCACGCGATTTTTTCCGCTACGATTATGATGTGGTGCTGGTCGATTACCGGGGCTTCGGCAAAAGCACCGGTAAACGGACGGAGAAAGACATGCTGGCCGATATGGAATTCGTTTACCGAAGCCTTGCAAACCAACATCCCGAGAGCCACCTTTTGGTATACGGTCGCAGCCTTGGAAGCGGCTTTGCCGCCAAAGTTGCCAGTGAAAACAACCCGCGTTATCTGATTCTGGATGCGCCTTATTACAGTTTCAAAAGTACCATACAACGGTTTCTTCCCTTGCTTCCGGTGCGGTGGGTGTTGCGTTTCCACATCCGCACCGACCTCTGGCTGAAGCAGGTGAAATGCCACACCTACATCCTGCACGGTACCCGTGACTGGCTGATTCCCATCCGGAACAGCGAGAAACTGCAGGCGCTCAATCCCAGGAAAATCACGCTCATACGCATTGAGGGCGGGGGCCACAACAACCTGCCCTTTTTTTCCGAATACCATAATTTCATCCGCGACATACTCGCATCCTGATCCAAACACTAAAACGGTCACCTATGATGCCAGCGCCCCGAAGAAGCCGAGCTTTCCGCCTGATAGTCTCGCTGCTGATCCTGTACCTGATGGGCGCCACCGTGCTTTATTTTTTCCAGGAGCAATTCCTCTTCCATCCACAGCCGGTTGACCGGCGCCAACCCTACCGCTTCGATGCGTCTTTCGAAGAGATGGACATGCCCTTCAGTTCAACCGACACCATCAACCTGGTGAAATTTTTTCCCGATACGTCGGTTGCCGCCAGGGGACTCCTTATTTATTTTCACGGCAACCAGAGGAATATAACCCGCTATGCGCCCTTCGCAGCAAACTTCACCCGAAGCGGTTATGAAGTGTGGATGCCCGATTATCCCGGATTCGGGAAAAGTACCGGCTTGTTGACAGAGAAAAAGATGTATCAACTGGCCGAGCAGTTGTATCGCTTGGCCCAAACCCGATTCGGCTCGGACAGCATCATCGTCTATGGTAAGTCGATGGGTACCGGTACGGCCGCCTTTCTGGCTTCGGTTAAGCCGGTGAAGGCTCTGGTGCTGGAAACCCCTTATTGCAGCATTCCGGAACTGGTGTCGGATTACGTACCTTTCTATCCTTGCCGCCTGTTGCTGCGGTACGAATTTCCGGTACGGAATTTTCTTTCGGAAACCGATTGTCCTGTCACCATTTTCCAGGGAACGGATGATTGGGTGGTGCGCTATGCCCATGCCCGTCGATTGGAAAAATGGCTGAAGCCAGGCAGTCGGTTTGTAAGCTTGGAAGGCGGCAGCCATAATAATCTGGGCGATTATCCGCTTTACCAACGCGTACTCGATTCAGTACTAAAATAGCTATCCTGAGTCTAAGACTCAGGATAGCAACTCCGACAATCTTACCAACTTCTTGCCTACATTGAACGAATAAACACCCCCGACCTTCAGCGCCAGGTTTTCGTTGGTATGGCCGCAGGGGAATCCGAAGCATACCGGATAGCGGTATTCCTTCACCAGATCGCTGATCAACGTATAGATATCCTCTCCGAACGGCCTTTCCGTGTCTTTGGTATCGGCGAAACTGCCCACAATCAAACCGCGCAGCGATTTCAGTTTTCCGCAGCGTTTCAGTTGCCAGAATTTCCGGTCGAGGCTGTAAATATGCTCTCCGATGTCTTCCGCAAAAAGCAGTTTGTTTCGAGTATCGGGCTCGCTGGGTGTTCCAATCATGCTTACCAGCAAGGACAGGTTGCCGCCTACGAGCTCGCCCGATGCTTCGCCGATGCGGTTGAGCGGATTGCCGGGGCAACGGTACTTCGCCGCTTTGCCGCGCAGGGCATCGTGCAGGGAACGGATGTAGGGATTGGCGCCTCCGCCGTCATTGAATGCCGCGGCCATAGGGGCATGCAGGGTTGCAATACGAAAATTCCGGTGAATATGGGTATGCAATACCGTTATATCGCTATATCCGATCACCCATTTTGGATTTTTTCTGAAGCGGCTGAAGTCGAGCCGGTCTATGATACGTCCGGTGCCGTAGCCGCCCCTTCCGCAGAGGATGGCCTTAATCCTGTCGTCATCAAGCATAGCCTGCAGTTCGTGCAGCCGTTCCTCATCGGTACCCGAAAAATAGTTGGTGGATGCGCTTCCCATGGTTTTTCCGAGCATGACCCGGTATCCCCACTGTTGCAGGGTATCGATGCAGGTTTGCGCTTTTTCGAGGGCCATGAAGCCTGCAGGGCAGGTAATTCCGATCCAGTCGCCTTTTTTGATGTACGGAGCTTGCTTGGTCATATGGTCATTGTTTTTTTGAATGAAGTTGTGTGCCGTTTTCGCCTACAATCAGTTGATGGCGCACTCCGCATTGCAGGGCCATATTGTTTTTCTGATGGCCTACCGGAAAATCGAAGCAGACCGGATAGCGGTAGCGCCCGGTTTTTTCGTTCACAATGGTTACAACATCCGATCCGAATGTATCATCGGGGCTTTCCTCTTTTTTTATGTTGAATCCTCCGATGACCAATCCTGCGAGCCTGCGGAGTTTGCCGCTGCGTTCCAGGTTCCAAAACATGCGGTCGATGTTGTACAGGTATTCGCCGGTATCTTCCACAAAAAGGATTTTACCGTCGGTATGGATATCGCTCCGGCTGCCGGACAAATTTTCGAGGATGCTCAGATTCCCGCCGATCAGCACACCGCTCGCTTTACCGATCCGGTTGCCGGGATGTGCGGGTGCGTTATAGACGATGGTTTCTCCGGCCAGGCATTGGCGGATGCTTTCAATTCCGTCCAGTTGCCCGGGCGTGGCCGTTGCAATATCTGCCGGAAAACTGTTGCACATCTTGGCATGCAGGCTGGCTATTCCGAAATTGGCATGTATATGGCAATGCAGTGTGGTGATGTCGCTGAAACCGATGATCCATTTCGGATGCGCCAAAAAACGGTCGAACTTCAGCCGGTCGATTATTCTGACCGCCCCGTAGCCGCCGCGCGCACACATGATGGCACGGATTTTCCTGTCGTCGAGCATTTGCTGAAAATCGACCCGGCGCTCTTCGTCGGTTCCTCCCAATGTGAAATCGCGCTTGCCAACCGAATTGCCGAGCAGCACGCGAAATCCCCAGGCTTCCAGTTGCCTGACAGCCGGTTCTGTATCGGCCGGAGTGATATATCCGGCGGGGCAGGTGATGCCGATGGTA
>JBIIDU010000279.1:0-3330 GCA_044238165.1 Ferruginibacter sp.
CACACTGTCGTATCCGGAAGGGCCGTCGTTGACATACCTGCGCAGACTGTCGACCGACTGACTTCCGGAAAGGATATCGTCAAGAAAGGGATAATAACGCAGGGCATTGGGTGTTTGGCTTAGCCGAAACACAGCTTGTACCATGGGATGGGAACTCCGACGAATCAGTTTGCCAACGGGACTGGCGGTTGCAGAGGCGAAATCGTAAAGCTGCTTGGGATTGTTTTTGCAGGCCAATATCACCAAACTGTCGGCAAAGGGCTCATCAGCATATGGCCCGATGGTGGCAAGGATCTTGTCGGGGTGTTGGGCCGCATACTTCAAATAGAGCGTCTTTTGGCTTTCCTCATATCCCTTATTGGTGCGAAACAACTCCGTGTTGACCTGGCCTACTTCCAAAGGAACAGCCGCTATGAAAGGAGCCATACTCTGGCTGTCGATATTTGCTTTCAGGATTTCACCGAAATTATCCACCAGCAGAGGAGCCAGGGCCGGACTGATCAGGCGCGATTTCAAACGGACCCGAAAGGCGCGGAGCAAGTCTTCGATGTAGCGGAGCTGTCCGATCTTGTCGTTGTTGGTAACCACAGACTTGCTCGATTCCACATAATCCTGAAGCTCCTTGATTTTCCGGAAAAATGCATCCGTTATCTGTAAATTGACTTCTTCGTTGTGCGAGATATTTACCAAATTGTCGAATTTCCCGTCGAGTTTGTCAATCTGTCGCTGTTCATCCCGGATCCGGTCGTGAAAGCGCTGCCGCTGAAAAGGCACTACAATGGAATCCGGCAATGCAGATGCGGAACAGGATACCAGGACCAGAAAAAATACGAATAGCTTTCTTTTCATCCGTCGTTGATAAGTCAGGCACCCCCAACCTGCCGGAACCGGTAGAAACCCGGGATACATATATTTTCCGACGCAGCCGGGACCTTGGATCGGAAGGGGCTTATACAAAGATGACGAATTTAGTTGAGCCGCCATCCTACAAGTTTCACCCCTATGTCAATAACCCATCAGGGCAGTTCGAATTCGGTTAACAATTTATTAATACCGTTTGTGCCAGTCCGTTGCTTCAAAGCCTCACAGGATAGACTATTTTTACGCGTAATTCTTCTATGGGAAATGTTAAAAAAATCCTGATTGCCGACGACGAACCCGATATCCTGGAAATCCTTCAATTCAACCTGCAGCAGGAAGGGTATCAGGTAACTACCGTAAAAAATGGCGACGAAGCCATCGAATCGGCAAAAAAAACTGCGCCCGACCTCATCATTCTCGATGTGATGATGCCCGGACGCAATGGCATCGAAGTTTGCAACATCCTCCGCGGCTTGCCGGCTTTCAAAAACACGCTGATCATTTTCCTCTCGGCATTAAGCGACGAAGGCACGGAAGTAAAAGGCCTGGAAACCGGAGCCGACGATTACCTGACCAAGCCCATCAGTCCCAAAGTGCTGATTTCAAAAGTGAGCGCCCTGTTCCGCAGGATTGAAAAAACCGAGCACCGCACCATACAAATCGGAGAGCTGGTTATCGACCGGGAAAAATATGTGATTACCTACAAGGGTGAAACCATCAGTTTGGCCCGGAAGGAATTCGAGTTGCTTGCACTGCTGGCTTCCAAACCGGGCAAGGTCTTTTTACGCAACGATATCCTGAACCAGGTCTGGGGTACCGATGTGATTGTGGGCGACCGAACCATCGATGTGCACATCAGGAAGGTCAGGCAAAAGCTCGATCTCGACTGTATCACCACCGTCAAGGGAGTCGGCTACAAATTCGAGCTGGAATAGGCGGCCAGGCCGGATGCATTGCATTTTTTTAACAGCAACGGCCCGTACAAAGCGTTAATTTCGTTTTGTGTCCACTTCCATCATCAAAAGCAAGAACCTCTCGCCCCAGCAACTGGCCGCACTGGCCGCATTGGCCATTGCGCTGCCCACGGGCATCGGCTTTTATTGGGTGAACGCGGGCTGGGCAACTACGCTGATTTTTCCGGCTCTTTTATGGACCGCCAGTTATTTTCTGATCCTTTATCTGGTGCAGCAGTTCATCTACCGGAAAATCAAACTCATCTACAAACTCATCTACCAGACCAAGGCCAGCAAACGTGAGGAATTCTATTACAACAATATCCTGCCCATGAAGAGTATCGACGAAGTGCAGGAAGATGTGGAGAACTGGACGCTGCAGAAAAAATCGGAGATTGAAGTGCTGCAGCAAAATGAAGCCTACCGGAAGGAATTCCTGCAGAACCTCTCGCACGAACTGAAAACACCCATCTTCGCCATACAGGGTTATGTGCATACCCTGATCGCCGGGGCTTTGGAAAATCCGGATGTCAATAAAAAATTCCTGGCCTCCACTTCCCGGAACATCGACCGGCTGGTGAACCTGCTCAACGACCTCGACGAGATTTCACGGCTGGAAAGCGGAGAACAGCTGCTGCTCAAACAGAATTTCATCATTCAGGACATGATCCGCGATGTATTCGAAACCCTGGGGCTGAATGCCGAAGAAAAGCAATTAAGGCTGCAGATCAAAAAGGGATGCGAGCAGCCGCTGGGCGTGCATGCCGACAAGGAGAAGATCCGCCAGGTGATCATCAACCTTATCGACAACGCTCTGAAATACGGCAAACAACAGGGCACCATTGAAGCCAGCGTGTACAAGGTCGACGGAGAACGGGTGCTGGTGGAAATCAGCGACGACGGGGCCGGAATAGCCGAAGAGCATGTCAACCGCATCTTCGAGCGTTTTTACCGCACCGACGAGGCACGCAGCCGGAAAGTAGGCGGAAGCGGCCTTGGGCTTGCCATCTGCAAGCATATCATCGAAGCCCACCAGCAAACCATCCATGTGCGCAGTACACCCGATGTGGGCAGTACCTTCGGCTTCACGCTCGAAACAAAGCGCGATTAGGGGGATTGTTCTGTACTTCCCGCCTACCTGCTTCAGTAATAATCTTGAATTTTCCGCAGCTGGCACACCCGGTCAGTATATCATAGGCCTTGGTAACCTATAATCCGACACGAAACGCTTAATTTCTTTCCTCCGATACTGCGTATAGAATTTATAAGGAAATTTATCGGGCAACCCGAATGCCGCGGTTTTTTACAGTAGTCATCGGTTGCTTATTCCGATTGGATAGCTGTAATGGACCAATTTCATTTTCCCAAACAGAAGCACATCGGCATTATACGGGGAAATTTTTGGGCTAAACGTCACGTTCGTATTATTTTAATTCCAATAAAACAAAATGGAAAAAGTCATCATCAAAATGGAACGCGGGTGTTTTGAAAACAGCGATGAGGTATGGATCCGATT
>JBIIDU010000280.1:0-3329 GCA_044238165.1 Ferruginibacter sp.
GCCGTGAAGGAGGAAGTGATGAGCCTTGGCGGAAAATTCATTGAAGTGGAAGGTGCGGCAGATGCGTCTTCGGCCGGAGGATATGCAGTGGAACAGTCAGAAGATTTCATGAAGCGGCAGAAGGCAAAAATTGCCGAATCGGTCGCTAAGGCCGACATCGTCATCACCACTGCGCAGATTCCGGGCAAAAAGGCACCGATACTGATCACCACGAACATGATTGAATCGATGCGAAACGGTTCGGTGATCGTAGACCTGGCCGCCGCTTCAGGAGGAAACACCGAACGCACACAGAACAACACCACCATACAGCACAACGGAGTGAGCATCGTGGGCAACTCGCTGCTGCAGGGCACCCTGCCCAGCGATGCCAGCAAACTCTACGGAAAGAATGTGCTCAACTTCCTGCAGCTCATCACCGACAAAAGCGGCGGACTGCAACTGAATTTTGAAGACGACCTGGTGAAGGGATCCTGCATCGCGCACCAGGGCGCCATCGCCAACGAACGCATCCAGCAACTCATCAAAAACTGACCCGTCATGCTGCAATGGATATCCGCTAACCAGCAAATCATTTATATCGTAGCCCTCATGATTTTTGTGGGCATTGAAGTGATCGGACGGGTGCCCAGCGTACTGCACACCCCGCTGATGAGCGGCGCAAACGCCATTCACGGAGTGGTCATCATCGGTGCCATCATTGTCATGGGCCGGGCCGAGGCCGACAACTATGCCGCCATGATATTGGGTTTTCTCGCTGTCCTGCTCGGTACGCTCAATGTGGTGGGCGGTTTTGTGGTCACCGATCGTATGCTGGAAATGTTTCGAAAAAAAGAAAAGCCGAAAAAATAAGGCTGCCGAAAAATTGTAACACAAAATACCAACGGCCGCCGGCCTGAAAAAATATGGGAACCAACCTACTTACGCTTTGTTACCTTACGGGAAGCATCACGTTCATACTCGGACTCAAGATGCTGAGCAATCCGGCTTCGGCCCGGAAAGGCAATCTTGTTGCGGCTGCCGGTATGTTCATCGCCATACTCGGCACCATCTTTCTTTATGAGGAGAACGGAGTGAGGCTCGGCAACCATGTTTGGATATTTGCAGGACTGGCCCTGGGCACGCTGCTGGGAACCGTGGCGGCCAAAAAAGTGAAAATGACGGCGATGCCCGAAATGGTGAGCCTGTTCAACGGCATGGGCGGTGCCTGCGCGGCATTGATTTCCCTCATCGAGTTCCAGCACATCACACAGCATTACCGCAGCAACCCCGAAACGTTCAATGATACCGGCAAGGCGGTGATTGTGGTCAGCGGGCTGATTATCGGCAGCATTTCCTTCGCCGGAAGCATGATTGCCTGGGGAAAACTCAACGGAAAAATAAAAGACTGGGCATTTAAAGGACAGAACGTGCTGAACCTGCTGCTGCTGGGCGTGGCGCTGGTCATAGCCGGATGGATCAGCCTGCATCCGGGACAGCCCGTGCTGCTTTACACCCTGCTGGCAATTTCATTGCTCTACGGCATCTTATTCGTGCTGCCCATCGGCGGCGCCGACATGCCGGTTGTGATTTCGCTACTCAATTCCTTCACCGGCGTTGCAGCCGCATGCGGCGGTTTTTTGTACGATAACAAAGCAATGCTCACAGGGGGCATCCTCGTTGGTGCCGCAGGAACCCTGCTCACCATTCTCATGTGCAAGGCCATGAACCGCTCGCTGCTCAATGTGCTGATCGGTTCCTTCGGTGGTGGCGCTGCCGCTTCCGGAGTCCAGGGCGAACAGGGCAGCTACAAGGAAATCAGTGTGAGCGACGCGGCCATGGTGATGAACTATGCAAGCAGCGTGATGGTGGTCCCCGGTTACGGACTTGCGGTAGCGCAGGCCCAGCACATCTGCCACGAACTTGAACGGATTCTGGAAGAAAAGGGCGTGGAGGTTCGTTATGCCATACACCCCGTGGCAGGACGCATGCCCGGCCATATGAATGTGCTGCTGGCGGAAGCCGATGTGTCGTACGACAAGCTGCTGGAAATGGAAGATGCCAACGATGCCTTCCGCAACACCGATGTGGTGCTGGTTCTGGGAGCGAACGATGTGGTGAACCCCGGCGCAAAAACCGACCCCGCCTCTCCCATATACGGTATGCCGATTCTGGATGTGGAACTGGCCAAAAGTACCATCGTAGTGAAACGCAGCATGAAGCCGGGCTATGCCGGCATCGAAAACAACCTGTTCTTCCTGCCCAAAACGAGCATGCTTTTCGGCGATGCCAAAAAAGTACTGCAGGATCTGGTTTCCGAAATCAAGGCCATCTGATTACCGTTGAACATACCTTCCGCATTAACCGATTCGCTCAAACAGGTCAGGGGCTTCAATGAAGCGGCTTTTCTGAATGCCCACCTGCAACCCGTTGTACCCACTGCCGTCCGGCTCAATCCGCGCAAAGCCGATGCGGCGATGATGGAACATTTAAACAAGAACGGCATCGGCCCCAACAATCCCGTACCCTGGTGCCGTCAGGGTTATTACCTGGATGAACGGCCCTCCTTCATCACCGATCCCCTCTTTCATGCAGGCGCCTATTACGTGCAGGATGCCAGCAGCATGTTTCTGGAACAGGCGCTCAGACAAACTGCCGCCATCACGCAACCGCTAACAGTACTCGACCTTTGCGCGGCACCCGGCGGAAAATCAACCCTCACCGAGTCGCTGCTTGCCCCGGGCAGTTTACTGGTCAGCAACGAAATCATCCGTTCCCGGGTGGGCGTGCTTGCCGAAAACCTTTCCAAGTGGGGGGCGGTGAATGTGGTGGTGACAGGAAATGCCCCCGCCGACTTCGGGCGTCTGCCCGGCTTTTTTGATGTGGTAGTGGCCGATGTGCCCTGCAGCGGTAGTGGCCTGTTCCGGAAAGACCCCCAGGCCATCCATGAATGGAGTGCCGAGCAGGTAAGCTTCTGCAGCAGGCGCCAACAGAAAATCATCGCCGACGTATGGCCCTCGCTGAAGTGCGGGGGGCTGCTCCTTTATTCCACCTGCTCCTTTTCGGCAGAAGAAAACGAGCAGGTGGCCGACCAGATCGCTGCGACATTCCCCGTGAAAAGCCTTCCCATAAAATGCGAAAGCGACTGGAACATCGTAGAAACGGAAAGCGAAATACATGGAATGAAGGGCTACCGTTTTTTTCCCGATAAACTAAGTGGAGAGGGATTCTACCTTACAGTGCTGCAGAAAACGGACGACACAACTGTTGAATCCGCAAACAAAAAACCGCATCGCTGGAGCCATCCGGAAAAAAATCTGCTGCCGCTCGTTGAGGGTTATGTGGTTAAA
>JBIIDU010000058.1:0-11823 GCA_044238165.1 Ferruginibacter sp.
GGAGTTTGCCGGCCCGTCCGGTCAGGACCGTACCAGCCGATGGCAGAAGCATTGACCACCGCCTTCACGTGATGCGGCTTGTTTTTGAGGGTTTCGACAATCAACCGGCCCGACTGCACCCTGCTCTCACGGATGGTTTCCCTGTATGCATCCGTCCATTTATGGTCAACCACGCCGGCCCCTGCAAGGTTCACGATGTAATCCGCTTCGGAGATAGCCGTTTCATCAAGAATTCCTTTGGCAGGATCCCAGTATGCATAGCGTACAAAGCTTTGGGGTATTTGCCGCCCCGGATTCCGGGAACATACAATGACGCTCAAACCGGAAGCGGCAAAATGCCGGACCAGGGCACGCCCCACAAGGCCTGTTCCTCCGGTTATCAATACGGTTTTCATGTATATGTAACAACAGGAATCGGAAAGCGTTCGTTCAGGGGTATCCTTTATTTTTCAAAATCCCAACCGTGCCCACACAAAAATTGTTCTCAGGTTGCAGGCCCTGCAATCCGCCGGTTTGCAATGGTGCTTCAAAATGTTCTAATTTTAACGCTTAACGCAGTTCAGCCATGAAAAGACTGACCGGACTCTTTTTATTCCTTCCCTTTTATTTGCAATCCCAGCAAATTACGATTTCCGATCCGCTGAAAGAGGACGGGCGTAACATCAATTTTGAAATCATCGGCAAACAGGGCGGCAATCTTCTGGTGCTGGAAAAATTAAGCTGGCGTCATACGCTGAATATTTTCGACGACTCCCTGCGGCTGAAAAACGTCATTCCGCTCGAATTCCTGCCGGGCAGGACCCTGAATGTGGAGTCTGTAAATTATCCGAACCGTTTCTTCCTCATATACCAGTACCAGCGCAAGGGAGTGGTACATTGCATGCTTGCCCAATTCGACGGCCAGGGAAAAATTTCCGGTGAGCCGGTTGAACTCGATACGACACAGGTAGGCAGTTTCGGTGACAACAGCGTCTATTCCCTGTTGAAAAGCGACAACAGGCAGCATGTCATGATTTTCAAGCTGCAGAAAACCGACGAAGGCCTGCTGCTGAACACCCTGCTGCTGAACGACCGGATGGAAAAGCTGTTCCACAGCCGCATGCTCCTGCCTTACACACAGCAGCGCGACATTTACGATGACTTTCTGCTCGACAATGAGGGCAATCTGGTATTCGTAGGAACGCGCAACGAAAGCAGGAAAGGATATGGGAACACGGTTTACCTTTTCAAGAAGCCGGCGCTTTCCGACAACCTGATTTCCCGCAAGATCCGGATCGACAGCGCTTATCTGGGCTCCATCCTCTGCAAAGCCGACAACCTCAACAAGCGCTACGTCATCACCTCTTTTTACAATACCGAAGCCGGCGGAAATGTGGACGGCCTCTTCACTTCGGTCTGGGATGCCCGCAACGAAGCGCTGCTCCAAAACAGTTTCATCCCTCTGGGCGACAGCATCAGAAACGCCGCCAAGAACTCGGGCAGCAACAAAAGCATTTTCGACGATTTCGAACTCAGGCAGATCCAGCTCAAAAAAGACGGAAGCATCATCGTTCTTTCCGAATTCTACAACACACAAAGCAACATAAATCCGAACCAGGTTTGGAACAGGAATTCATTTTGGAACAACGGGGTATCGCCCTATTATTTTTACGACCCCTTCTATGGGAGCTTCTACCGCCCGTTCAACAGCTTCTACGGACCGGGCGGCAACACGCAAAACATGCGCTATTACTATGAGAACATTCTCGTTACAGGCATTTCCCCTTCCGGTGATCTGCAGTGGAACAATGTGGTAGCGAAACAGCAGTTCTCGGACGAAAACGACAACCATCTTTCTTTCGGAACCTTCCATTCCGGCGATGGGCTGCATATCCTGTTCAACGACATTACCAAGCGGGAGAGCCTGATGATGGACAATGCCATAACCGGTTCCGGTTCGCTGCGCCGCCATCCGAGTTTCAAGACCTATGAGAAAGGGATAGATTTCATGCCACGCTATGCACGGCAGACCGGACCCAGGGAGGTCATCGTTCCCGCCATCATCCGCAGCCAGCTTGTATTTGCAAGGCTTGAACTTTGAGCACGGAACATCAACCGGCATCTTCAACCGGAAAAAGACGGGATATCAAAATGATTTTTTTAAGCAACAATTAATGCACACTTTTGTGCCAGTTTAAACGGAGCTGCAGTGACCGGTATCTTCAAAGCCAACAACCCCGTCAATAATTTCCTGCTGCTCGTCTACGGCATCCTGCTCAAACTGCCCATATTCATCACCCCGCAAAAACCCGTACCGGCATCTACCGACGGCATGTTGTTCAATGCCGCGCTGGCAAAACTGGCCCTGCCGGGCAACAATTTCCCCATCATATATCCGACAATCACGTTCCTGTTGCTCTATTCACAGGCGCTCAACTTTAACCGGATCGCCAACAACCAACGCCTGCTGCAAAAGCCCACCTACCTGATTGCGATGTCTTACCTCCTGATCACGTCGTTATTCACGGAATGGAATATCCTGTCGGCCCCCCTGGTCGTAAACACGCTGCTCGTTGTCGTATGGGGCAGCATGAGCAACCTGTACACGCTAAAAAAACCGTTGCCCACCCTGTTCAATATCGGCATCATCATCGGCATCACGACCTTCCTGTATCCACCCTCCATAGCATTTGTGGCACTCATCATTTTCGGCCTGCTCTTCACCCGGCCCTTCAACCCGGCCGAATGGCTGGTGGCACTTTTCGGCATCATCAGCCCGTATTATTTTTTTGCAGCTTATGCCTATCTCACCAACCGGCTTCATCTTTTCACTTTTCCCCGTCCTGCAGTCAGCCTGCCCCGATTCCAGCAAACCGGCTGGGCCCTGGCCGCAATCATCATTGTCATGCTGGCCGCAGCAATCGGCATCATCTTCATCCGGAAGTATATCTTACGTCAACTGGTGCAGACGCGCAAAAGCTGGAACCTCATTTTCATTTATTTCTTTGTGGCGCTCTTTGTACCGTTCATCAACACCACCAATAATTTCAGCTACTGGATTCTGTGTGCAATCCCGCTTTCCGCATTTACGGGCAGCGCATTTTTCTATCCCGAGCGTCCGATCGTACCCCTCTTCTTCCACTGGCTGATTGTTGCTTTTGTGGTGGCCTTCAGCTATTTTGCGTTGTAAAAATAAGATGCAGGGTATAAGACTGCCCGTAACCAAAAGACAAACAGAAACCTTTTATGAAATTCGGAATCATCCTATTTCCCGGAAGTAATTGCGACCGCGACATGGCCATTGCCCTTCGTGAAGAACTCGACCAGGAAGTAGTCATGCTCTGGCATAAGGACCGTGACATCAGCAGTTTCAGCACAAACGACTGCCTGGTGCTTCCCGGCGGATTCAGTTACGGCGACTACCTGCGTTGTGGCGCCATCGCCCGCTTCAGCCCCATCATGCAAAGCGTGGTGCGGTTTGCAGCACGGGGCGGAAAAGTACTGGGCATCTGCAACGGCTTCCAGATCCTCTGCGAGAGCGGGCTGTTGCCCGGCGCCTTGTTGCGCAACGAAAAACAGCAGTTCGTTTGCAGGAATATCTACATCAGCTCATCCGGGGAACAAAACGGGGAGCCGCTAAAAATTCCCGTGGCCCATGGCGAAGGTCGTTACCATGCCGATGAAAAAACGCTGGAATCAATGCTCCTGAACAAACAGATACGATACCGCTACTGCGACAGGGAAGGCCGCATCAATTCTGAAGCGAACCCCAACGGTGCGCTGCTCAACATCGCCGGCATCTCCAACCGGGAAGGCAATGTGACGGGTATGATGCCCCATCCCGAAAGGGCCTGCAACAAAATCTTTCTGGGCAATGATGACGGCAAAAAGATTTTCCGCCAGCTTTACGGACTGAACTGAAGGTTGCGATCAGTTTTATTCAGAAGGGCCGATTTTATAACGAAGTCCGGCATAAAGATTTCTGCCGTTTACCGGACCCCATACGATTGATCCGTCGAAATAGGGGCCAAAGGGCTGTTCGGGCGAAATGAACAGCCGCTGCTGCATATAGTTCCCGATATTCTCGGCACCCGCATATACTTCCCAACGCTCGCCGAAATGCCGTGTAACCTGTGCGTTCATCAGCATATAGGATGGCGAATAATCGCCCAGCTGCTTGTCGGGCGGGTTGAAGCTCGTATTGGGCAGGCGCTTCCGGCCCAGCCATTGCAGGGTGAAATCAAAAAGCCAGTTACTTGATGTCTCGTAGGCCAGGTTGATAAAGGCGCGGTGACGGGCAACCAGCGGCTTTTCCAGCAATTTTCCATTGTAGGTTGTTCGGACGTCGAGCCAGCGGTAGGCAAGCCGCACGCTCAGTTTTTCCAGCGGCTCGGCATTGATTTCTGCCTGCAGGCTGTTGCTGAACGAAGGCCCGTCGAGGTTATACAGCAACAGCAGTTGCGGATTGAAGTCATAATCGGCCACCGTCTGCGAGCGGAACGATGTACGGTAGGCATCTATGCTGATTGTTCCGCTCCGGTTGTTCAGCCGGAAACGCTGCACCAAACCGAAGCCGAAATTCCAGGCCCGCTCGGGTTGCAGCCCATAACCATATGCATCGCTCCCCTGAAATGGCAGCTGGATGCTCCTTGAACTCACCAGCGCCCCGGTATTTTCTGCAAAAACATTGGCCATACGGAAACCCGATCCTCCGGAAAAACGCAGTACGGTTCCCGAAGCGAAATCGTATTTAAGATGCAAGCGGGGGGTGGCAAAAAATCCGAAGCGGTTGTGATAATCACCACGAAGGCCCGCCACAAGGGTTAAGGAAGAAATGGCCGTGCAGGTATATTCTGCGAAAACACCGGGCACCGTTTCGCGACGGGAAAAATTCAACCCGTTGAACTGCTCGTTGTACTGGTCGTTCATGAAACTGATTCCTGTCTTAAACTCATTCAGGGTGCTGCCGATGATCGACTGGTAGATCAGGTTTGCGTAAACAGAATGCTGCCGTGCGTCGTAAGGCCGGATGCCGTAATAGGCATCGATGCTGTACCGCATGGCAGACATCATCAGCCCGAAACTCTTATAAGGCTTGCCGGGAAACACATAACCGATTTTCCCGGACAGCAAACCCTGGTTCACAGATACCCCGACCCCATAGCGGCTGGTGCTAAGCTTGTCTGTTTTCGGGTCGAATGCAAGTTCACCTGCCTGCCGGTTGTCGGAAAGCCATTTGACCGCAAACTGGGCGCGAAGCCCACCGGTACCCACGTATTGCCATCGATTGATAAGATTGAGTTGCCGCCCCAACGGCATATCAAGAAAACCGTCACCGTTCAAATCGTTTTTCCGCACCACTCCATTGGCATGCAGCAGCAAGGCGGTCGCCCAGCGCTCATTCAGTTTTTGGGACAGGTTCACGCTCGACTCGAGACGTCCCATACTGCCCGTGTATGCATTTACGTATAGGCGGTCCATCGAAAGCGGTTTCACCTCATCCACATTGATCTGGCCCGAAATGCTCTCATATCCGTTGACCACCGATCCGGTTCCTTTGGTGACCTGAACACCGGAAACCCAGGGCCCGGGAATGAAGGTGAGGCCATAACTGCCCGACAAGCCCCGCGCTTCGGGCATGTTCTCCATCAGGAACTGCGCATAACTGCCCGAAAGACCCAGCAACTGGATCTGCCTTACACCGGTAGCCGCATCAGAGTAGGCCACATCCACCGAAGGCGTTGTTTCAAAACTTTCCGAAAGATTGCAGCAGGCCGCTTTCGCCAGTTCGCGGGTTCCGATATTCAATGTGTTGTAGACCGATTTGGAAGGCACATAGGCTGTTTGCGCCCGACTTCTGACCGTAACGGAAGCAAGCGTTGCCGTGCCGTCTGTTTTCAGCAACAACTCTGAAAACTGTTCCTCTTTCAGAGAAAACGTATCGGTCTTAAATCCGGCATGGCTCACCACCAGCGGTTCAGGAGCATCCCAGAGCACATAGAAAGTCCCCAGGGTATCGGTAAGCACGGCCAGTTCGCCGGACAGTGAGGACACGGTGGCATTCACCAGCGGCAACTCGGTTCCATCTGCCAGACGGCCGCGCACCCTGCCCGATGACTTCCGAACAGGAGTTAGTTGCATTGTTGTTGAATCGGCCGGATGAAGAACAGTCGTATCGCGGTCATAATGGCAACAGGCCGGAAGCCTTTTGTACACCTTATCCGATGCGGTGAAAAGTTCATTATCGTGACCGGCATCGGCTATTTTTCGAAGCAGTTGCACCTTTCCGGTTTTGGAACTGTCGTATTCGACGTAGATCAGGTTCGACTCTGAGTTCCAGTGAGCGTAGTTTACCCCCGGCATTTTCAACACATTTTCAATACGCTCCCTACACATTTCACAGGCGCCAAGTACACGGTACCGCGCAGTTACCAAGTTGTTTTGCTGTTGGGAAAAACTGTTGACTGCCATCAGGCAGGCAACCAATAGAAAGAGAATTACGCGCATAAAAAACTTGTTTTAGGATAAGCAATAAGACCCTGCCGCATGGCCAATGGCCCGGCAATACAGCCTTAGCGATCAGATCCTAAAACAACAAAGCACCAAGTGGCGCGGCAAGCTGGGCGCGGGAGGAGAACTGTCTGTACGAGAAGGATAAGGGGAAGCCGGAACAACCTTTTTGATGGAGCCCCATTTGGAATGAGCAAAAAATACCGCTATAAAATACTTTTGACAAGATTCTGAAAAAAACGCTGAAGGCTCCTGGTCATGCTGCAGCGAATATGTCAGCAGCTGGTGGCTGCAGCAGGATTTTCCGGTTTTCTTGCAGCAACATGGGCTTTCTTTGGCCGGAATGATGCTGACACGCTTCAACTTTCCGCAGCAGTAGAACAAATCGAGGCTCAGTCCTAAAGAAGAACCGGCATAACTGAACAGGAGGAGAAAAACCAGAAGTTTCTTCACGGTGTAAAGTTAGGCAACCTTATATAGAAAATTCTGACGGCTAGAGTTAAATAAGGGGAGAAGGGGCCAAAAACGCCGGGCTGAAGACACATTATACAGCGAGGTAACGGCTCCGAACGCGGTTGAACAGGATGCCGGCCAGCTTTATGTTGCTCCATTCCCGGGAACTGGTCTGAAAGGGATTGAACAACTGCAGGCGGTTCAAAACACGTTCAGTGAACAGGGAGATTTCATCATAATCGTGAACCCGTTGCTGCATCGATCGGATCATGTCATCTACAAAAAACTTCACTTCTTCCTGGGAATGAGCATTGAGTATAGCATCTATGGCCTTGTATTCCTGCTGTTCCATAATAAAGTTTTGACCGGGGTGAGCAATTCAAAAAAAACGTGCAATCAGTTTTTTACGGTCCGAAACCGGAACCCTGAATCCGGAGCCTCCGGATTTGAAAATTTTCATGGACGAATGACAAGCTGATACTGGCGCAAGGTATGAAGTTGGTGAAAAGCCAATGTTAAGTTTTCATTAACAACCCGGCTTTTTTCGCACAGCCCATTCCCAGGGGATGTGTATAAACAGGGGGTGTTAGTGGCTTATTCCATGGATAGATTGCCCTGGATCCGGAAACGCTTTCCGGCCACAACCCGCAAAATGCTACCCCGGGGAACGGTCTGGGAGGTATTGAGCACGCATTCCCCACCTATTACGGGGTTGATGATAATCTGATCGCCATTGGGCAGAACGGCCGGAGGAACCAGCCCGGCTTCCCAGTTGGACGCGAGGGTCCAGTTTCCGTTTCCGGTAAAGGTATAGGTCCGGCTGACCACGGAACTACACATTACAAAATTGAGCCGCTCCCATATATTATTGCAGAGTTCGGTAGGCACTTCGCCATTGTCTCCGGGCGATTCGCCCATCCGCACCATCACCAGGCCCTTTGAAGGAGCCACGCTGAGTATCTGGCCATTTTTTCCCAGCCCCGCATACATATCATAGGGGGCAGCGGGGGCATAGGATCCGGGAAAAACCAGTTGCAGGGTGGGCACCATGTAGGAGGAGCGGCCGTTGAGCCACCAGAGATACCCGTACCCGCGGTTGATGGTCTGGGATGTGTTCACCATTTGCCGCACATAGGCTGAATCACGAAGCAGGGTATCCGTTTTCCAGATGCAATTGTTCTGGATCAGCAAACCGAATCGGGCCATGCTGCGGGCCCGGCTGTAGAAGACATTGTTGTAATCGATGGTGAACCATTGTCCGGTCATGCCGGTCTTGCTTTTCAGCACGTTCTGCGTGTAGGTATTGATGGGCAGTCCGGTGGCTGTTGTCAGCACCCGTTCCAATAAGGTATAGGGTGCATTGTGGTAAGCCCAGCGGGTTCCGGGCTCGGCCAAATAATTCAGGCAGGTATCTATTGTGCAGTGGTTTTCGGGCACTCCATCATCGAGTCCACTGGTCATGGTGAGCTGGTTGCGGATGGTGATGCGCTGTTCCTGGGCCGGAGTACAATTGGTCCAGCCGACACCCAGATAGCGCGAGCTGGTGTCGCTGATACGCAGAAACCCGTCTTCCTGGGCCTTGCCGGTCAGAAAGGCCGTGATGGTTTTTCCGGCCGAAGCCCAATACCAGGCACTGTCTTGTGTGAAGGTGCCGAAGTATTTCTCCAGCACCCGCTTGCCGTCTTTCAACACGATGAAGGCCTTGGTTCTTCGTTCCGACAAAAAACGGTAGAGCGAATCGATGCGGTCGGGGCACCAGCCCAGCGAGGCGGGGGAAAGGGAATCCCAGGGAGCGCTGTTGTTCAGCGGCGGGAAATACAAGGTTTGTCCGCCCGACCTAAACAAGGCGAAAGTGAAGGCGATCGACAAAAGTATCGGTAAACGGAATCGAAGAGGCATGGTTGCAAATTAAGACAAGTCGGTTAGGGTGCGGTTTAATGTTAGCGTGAAAATATTCCAATCCGGCGTCTCGTCATTTTGTGAGCGCCTGCCCAAAAGTGATTCGGGTCCGAGCATGTATATTTGCCGTTGTCGGAACAGACGGAAAACAGAAGATTGTGGTAACAACCCGAACTCCGTCCATTTTCAATCACATCAGACCTTATCATGTACCGCTCCCATAATTGTGGTGAATTGCGCCTCACAGACGTCAACAAAGAAATAACCCTCGCCGGATGGGTGCAAACCGTGCGCAAATTCGGCAGCATCACATTTGTGGACCTGCGGGACCGTTATGGCATCACCCAACTGCTGTTTGAGGAATCGCTCAACAGCCAACTGGAGGCCAATCCGCTCGGCAGGGAATACGTGCTGCAGGTATCGGGCCGCGTGAACGAACGCAGCAACAAGAACCCGCAACTGCCCACAGGCGACATTGAAATCGGAGTGAGCACCTTCACCCTGCTGAACAAATCTGCCGTGCCGCCCTTCACCATCCAGGACGATACCGACGGCGGCGACGACCTCCGCATGCGTTTCAGGTACCTCGACCTCCGCAGGAATGCGGTACGGAAGAATATGGAACTGCGGTATGCGGTCAACCGAAGCGCACGCAACTTCCTGCATGAGAACGGGTTTATGGACATCGAAACGCCCTTTCTCATCAAATCGACTCCCGAAGGCGCGCGCGATTTCGTGGTACCCAGCCGCATGAATCCGGGCCAGTTCTATGCCCTGCCACAGAGCCCGCAAACCTTCAAGCAATTGCTGATGATCAGCGGTTATGACCGCTACTACCAGATCGTGAAATGTTTCCGAGACGAGGACCTGAGGGCCGACCGCCAGCCTGAGTTCACCCAGATAGACTGTGAAATGAGTTTTGTGGAGCAGGAAGACATCCTGAACATGTTCGAACAGATGGTCAGGCGGATTTTCAGCGATGTATGCGGCATCAACTACAGCGAAGCCGTGCAGCGCATGACCTGGGAAGAAGCGATGTGGACCTACGGCAACGACAAGCCCGACATCCGCTTCGGCATGAAACTCTGTAACCTGAAATTTCCTGCGCATGCTTTTCCGGGAAAAACCGGACGGCAGGATCTGATACCGGCCGACTTCACCGTGTTCAGCGAAGCAGAAACTGTAGTAGCCATATCGGTTCCCGGTGCAGCAGCCTATACCCGGAAACAAACCGACGAACTCACCGAATGGGTGAAGCGGCCACAAATAGGCATGAAGGGACTGGTTTACATCAAATGCAATATCGACGGCACCTTCAAAAGCAGTGCCGACAAATTTTTCGATGAAGCACGGTCAAGCGCCATTGCCGCTGCCGCCGGTGCACAACCAGGCGACCTGTTGCTGCTACTGACCGGAACGGAAGAACGTACCCGCAAGGCCATGTCGGAATTGCGCCTGGAAATGGGCAAACGGCTGGGACTACGCAAGGCCGGTGAATTCAAACTGCTCTGGGTGCTGGATTTTCCGCTTTTTGAATACGATGAGGAAGGCAATCGCTGGGTGGCACGGCACCACCCCTTCACCAGCCCGAAAACCGAACAGATCGAAACGATGATCGGCAACGACCCCACCATAAAGAATCCTGCAGCATACCTCAGGCATCCCTATGCCGGCATCAAGGCCAATGCATACGACATGGTGCTGAACGGAAATGAAATCGGCGGCGGAAGCATCCGCATCTTCCAACGGGAACTGCAGCAAAAAATGTTTGAGGCACTGGGCATGAGCGAAGAGGAACAGCAAACCAAATTCGGCTTTCTGCTGGGTGCATTCGAATACGGCGCACCTCCGCACGGCGGTATCGCATTCGGCTTCGACCGGCTTTGCGCCTTGCTTGGTGGAAGTGAAAGCATCCGCGATTTCATCGCCTTCCCCAAAAACAACAGCGGGCGCGATATGATGATTGATGCTCCGGGACCCATCGATGAACATCAAATGAAAGAACTGCAGATAAAGACCGACCTTTCATAAATCCAATCTTCCTGTTAAAATTTGACAGGAATACTGACCCGAACCCGGCATTCATCCTATCTTTAATCTGACTCCGAACTGAACCGACTGCAACCAACTTAAACCGCTGACCGCATGCATCCGATTCGAATTTTCGTCATCTCATCCTTATTGAGTGCTACTTTTTTTCTCAACGCCTGTAAAAAACAGGATCCCGGTGGCAACAATCCCGTCGTGGAAGCGGTTGTTTTTCCCAACGTGGCCTATGGCAGCAACGCACTGCAAAACATGGATGTGTACCTGCCTGCCGGAAGAAATACCACAAGCACCAAATCGGTGATCATGATCCACGGCGGCGCATGGACCACGGGCGACAAATCGAACTTTCTGCCTTTTATCGATTCACTGAAAAAAAGGCTTCCGGGTTACGCCATCTTCAATATCAATTACAGGCTTTCCGTCTATCCGAACAATCTGTTTCCAACACAGGAACTGGATACCAAGGCTGCCTTCGAATACATCTACAACAAAAGGAACGAGTACGGCATATCCGACAACTTCGTGCTGCTGGGAGCCAGCGCTGGCGGTCATTTGGCTTTGTTGCAAGCCTATAAGTACAACAGCCCGGTAAAAGTCAAGGCAGTTGTGGATTTCTTCGGGCCTACCGACATGACCGAGATGTACAACAACCCCGGGCAGGTGCCGGCAAGCAGCCTCGCGCTGATTGTGGGAACCACCCCCGCGATCAACCCTACCCTTTACCAGCAATCAAGCCCAATCAACTATGTATCGGCGAGCACCTCCTGCCCCACCATCATCCTGCAGGGAGGAATGGATCCGCTGGTAAATCCCCTGACACAATCGTTAAGGCTTAAGACCACCCTGCAGACAGCAGGTGTGGCGAACCAGTATGTTTTTTATCCCGACAAAGGACATGGCGTAGACTGGGACAATGCCACCTATTTCGACGCT
>JBIIDU010000059.1:0-11801 GCA_044238165.1 Ferruginibacter sp.
CATAAGAGCCCGAAAACTACCCAGATTTATACCCATGTAAGCCGGGAGGCGCTGGGTAGAATTCCTAGCCCTTTTGACAAATTGAATATCCGGTAGCGGAAGTATTGTGCAACCTAAAAATAAATTTTATAGCACAATAATACCCGAAATAGTATGGATTTATGCTATAAATTTCAATTCAGTTGCATAGATATACGAATTGTGTGCAATTTTATGAAAATACCGCTAATAATAATGTAAAACAATAGAAAAATGGGACTAAACATTTCAGGAGTTGTAATTGACAAGAATTACAAAAATAATTTAAAAGAAATTGAAACAATTTTAGGACAAAAACTAGAATTTAAAAAAGAAGTAATATTCGAAGAAGCACTTGAAAATTGGAAAGAAGATAGCTATTGTGATATATATTTTTCCGAAAAGGGAACATTCGTACTAGTATCAATGGAAATCGGAGGTTTTGATTTTTACGCAAAAGATCAAATTGCTTTTTCATTTGTCTTGTCTGAAATGACAATGATGTTTTGTGTTAATTATACTCAAAACAATGAACTTAAACGTTCAATTATAGAATCTGAAGAATTAAACGAGAACACTGGAGAACCATTTGAATTTGAAAAATCAGAAGATGATAAATCAAGTCTAATTTATCATTTAATTGAAAGTACATTAGGTGAATCTTTTGATAGTATAGATTTGGAAGCAAAGTGTTTTAGATATACTTTTCAAGAAATCGAACAAGAAAAACCAACATATTTGGATACTGATAATAAAATTAATTCTAAGGAAACGAACACAATAGAAGTTGACATTGAAAGAAGTGAAATAAAGTCGAAACAATGGTGGAAATTTTGGTAAAAAAAAACTGCACACAACAGGGGTTTTGCAAAAGTGGGGCATTTGTGCTAAATTCAACATTTGTACTTCGAAATCCCCACCTTCGCAAAGCCCCAGACCGTTACCAGCAATGTTAGATGACCACACAATTAGCATATTCTGTAAAGCTTTCCATGGACTATCGCCTACTCGACTTCGGGCAGACTTTGCGCTTCGTTGGACTTTTTTTTTGCAGGTGGGCAAAAAATAATTCTACACGGCTGAAAACGCTTTAAGTTGATGAAAAAACACATGAACATTGCTATGAAAATAAACAATACTTAACTTTTTTAACTTTATAAAAAACAAGAGTCCTTTTTATGGTTGGCGGTTTAGGTGCAACCTTGGATTGTTTGGAAATAAATGATCTTGGAAACAATTGCTCAGTGTGATGTTTCCTCTGTGTACGAAATTAAATTTAAACAAATTAAATACAATTTTAACGTCAACTTAATATACCATGACCACTTCCAAGGAAAATCCTGCAAAGAAAATAACAGCAACTGAAAAGACAGAAGAGAAAGTTGCTTTAAAGAAAGTTGCTGCCAAGACCCCTACTAAAGCGAAAGTAAAATTAAATAATAGTTCTGCTCTATTGGCTTCGCTGGTTACACTTTTCATAATTGCATCGGTCGATTCAATTGCGCAAGCGCCGCTCAAAAGCTCGGTTGCAGACTCTAATGGTAATGGATGCGGCGTCATGCTTTGCACCCGTGTACTCTGGAATAACAACTCCTTAGCAGTAATCTCGGGCCGTAGTGCGGATTGGTTAAAGGCTGATAAACCGGAAGACACAGATCGCAGTGGAGCATCGCATCCAAAGCTGCACGTTTTGCCACGTGGCCTATCGAAGACGGGCGATGTGAAGTCCGGCGATGCAATTGACAACCCTGCTACATGGATATCACGTTATGGCAGCGTGATCGTCGTCAACAAAAACGCTTACGTGTTTGACGGCATGAATGAAAAAGGGCTTGCGGCGCATGCTCTAGCACTGAACTCCGAATATGGGATACGCGATCTGTCGCGAAAGGGCATACACTCTAGCCTCTTGGTACCCTACATTCTTGACAACGCAACTACGGTTGAAGAAGCCCTCGCCCTGATACCGCAGATCCAGCCGGTGGCGGTGTTAGTGGATGGTTACGGCATGCCGCTCTCGCTGACCATCGAGGATCGATTTGGCAATTCTGCCGTAGTCGAGTGGCCTAAGGTTGATCCTCCCTACGATCCCACGTTTGTTCCCGAGCGTATTGTGGGAGGGGCGTACATCTATAAAGGCCAAAACGTACGAGTCATGGGTAATGAGGACCTTGCTGGTTCCCACTTGGAACAACAAGCAAAATGGCCTTATGACGTGGATACTGCTACGCGCAAAACGGATATCCCCGGCAACGCCTGGCGCAGTTTTCGCTGGGCCAGGGCTTCGTTCTACAGCGACTTTCTCAGCAGAATGACTCCCCGCACTGTTCTTGAGGCGCGTGCGGCGCTGATGTCGGTGATACGTAACATCTCCAACCCGATCGGCGCACCTGGCGACGACGGAGGACCGAGTGGCCGGGGCGACGAGACCGATTGGCGCACACTGTCCGATCTCACGAATCTCGAGTACATCTTTGACAATCCCCGTACGCTGACTACCATTACTACTGACCTAAAGCAACTAGACTTCCAACTTGCTGCCGGCATACGTATGCTCGATCCGAGCAATCCAGACTTGCACGGCAATGTCACTCGACTCTATCGGCCGATCAGTAGTCCAGTACCGGGAGTTGTAAGCAGCCTCAAGAGCCTGTCTCGCTAGATCTTCACACCAACACGCTCGATATGTTTGCGAAGCGGATCGCCCGATCTCGTCCGATGTAAGCTACCTAGGCTGGACAACAGGCTCAGCGAAAATCAACCACGCTGTTGCTCCCATATCCGCTATGCGGCCGGGTAGCCGTCCCAATCTCACTGTAAGAAAAGTCGGTAAGGATTTTCCGGTGACCGAGCGAAGGCACATCCTCATCAAACAGCAACTGCACCACTACCGCCAGCGGATTCCCGCCTCCGTAAGCAATGCATTCTGCCCTATAGGTGCCCTGGCAATCCGATAGCCGCTCATGGCCAACATACCCCGCCTTTCCCGAAGACGCGGCATGGCAACGTGCCGATTCAAACAGCGCCAAATCAGGCTGCAGCATCAGGTCCGTCCGCTTCAGGTTCCGCATATCGCGCAGCAGCGAAGTCTTATAGGTGTTCTTCTCGCCGGGTCGCACATAATAGGGGGATCGGGGATTCAGCAATACCGACTGAAGAAAAAGCGCCGGATTGCTGCGCAGCATATTGAGGATCAGAATCACCTCCTGCTCTTCAGCAGTCATATAGGTTGCAACGGATGCCGTATGGCAGGACCGGTATTGAGGCTTGTTCCATTCGGCACTGTAAGAAGCCAGAGGACTATAGACTGTTAGCATTGCTGTCGTCTGCGCTTTCAGAAAACTGAAAGCGAACAGAACTGAAATACACATGATGCATCGGAGCATGGCCTGCATTTGAGGCAAATTAAGGAAGCCGGTCATGAACCACAAACAAGGAGGACCTTTTAAATTATTTTTAACAGGAATCCGATCCATGCCCCTTCAGTCATATGCGCCAAGCATTTTCCCCGCCCCTTGTCTTACTTTTGCCGCAAACCAGCCAACACATGAACGAACTGAAAACCCTGATCCGCGAAGCCTGGGAAAACAGGGAACTCCTGAAAAACGAACAACATGCCCGCGCCGTGCGCGCAGTGATCGAAGAAGTGGATAAGGGCCGGTTGCGGACCGCCGAACCCACGGCTGATGACTGGCAGGTGAACGAATGGGTGAAACAGGCCATCGTGCTCTACTTCGGCATTCAGCCCATGCAAACGCATAGTCTACCCCCCTTCGAGTTTTACGACAAAATGGATCTGAAAAGCGGATACGCCGAACTGGGTGTTCGTGCGGTACCCCATGCGGTTGCCCGCTACGGAGCGTTCATCGGAAGAAATGTGGTGCTGATGCCCTCCTATGTCAACATCGGCGCCTATGTAGACGAAGGCACCATGGTCGATACCTGGGCCACCGTAGGCAGTTGCGCACAAATCGGGAAAGGCGTACACCTGAGCGGCGGGGTGGGCATCGGTGGGGTGCTGGAACCCTTACAGGCTTCGCCGGTGATCATTGAAGACGGTTGCTTCATCGGCAGCCGCTGCATTGTGGTGGAGGGGGTAAGGGTTCGGAAAGAAGCCGTGCTCGGCGCCAATGTGGTGCTCACCCGTACCACCCGCATCATCGATGTAAGCGGACCCGATCCGGTGGAGCATAAGGCCGAAATTCCCGAGCGGAGCGTAGTGATTCCGGGCAGCTACCCCAAAAAGTTTCCCGCAGGCGAATACGCCGTAAGCTGCGCGCTCATCATCGGGAAGCGCCACGCGGGCACCGACCTCAAGACCAGCCTGAACGAGGCGCTGCGCGACTTCAACGTTTCCGTATAAACGAAAATTTATTTTCCGGCAGGGTTTCTTTTCTTCGGCGGGGCCGGCATGTATTTGAGCAGGCGTACTTCCTTTTCGGCGAGCAGGCGCCATTTGCCCCGCTCCACATTCTTCTTGGTGAGCCCGGCATACATCACCCGGTCGAGCCCTTTCACGTCATAACCCAGTGATTCAAAGATGCGGCGCACAATGCGGTTGCGTCCGCTGTGGATCTCAATGCCTATGACCGACTTGTCGCGCGCATCGGCATAGCCCAGCGCATCGGCCTTGATGGCGCCGTCCTCGAGCCGGATGCCGGAAAGTATCTTCTCAAAATCAGTTTTGGCCAGGGGCTTGTCGAGCCGCACTTCATACACCTTCTTCACTTCGTAACTGGGATGCGACAGTTGCTGGGTAAGGTCACCGTCGTTGGTCAGCAGGAGCACCCCCGACGTATTGCGGTCGAGCCGGCCTACCGGATACACCCGATCGCCGGTAGCCCCTTTGATCAGTTGCAGGACCGTCTTGCGCCCTTCGGGATCATCGGTGGTGGTGAGGTAATCTTTCGGTTTGTTGAGCAGTATATACACCAATTCTTGCACCTGCTTCACGGGCTTGCCGTCGAAGACGATCACATCGGCCTGGCTGACCCGGTGCGCGGGTTCCGTAACCACTACTCCGTTCACCTTCACACGACCCTCCTTCACCAGCCCTGCCGCTTCACGACGGCCGCAGATGCCGCCATGCGCCAGAAATTTGTTGAGCGGCATTTTTTCGGCATCGGTCGCTTTCTTTTTGACAATAGCGGCTCCGGCCGATTTGGGGGTTGCCGCTACGGCAGTACTCTTAGCTCTTCCGGCACCCTTCGCAGGTTTTCGCTTCGCTTCCTCGGCGAGTTGCGCAGCTTCATCCCGCTTCCTGCGCTTGGCTTCAAAACGCTCGTTGATGGCGGCGGCACGTTCCTTCTTCGCCTTTTTCTTGGCAACCCGGTGGGCTTCCTTCACCGCACTGTTTTTGGGCGCGGTGAACTTCTGGTAAAATTTCTTGGTCATGTCTGGGAATTGCAGCGTTGAAAAAAGGAGATCACTTGTTGGCCAGTTGTCCGCAGGCGGCATCAATATCCTTTCCGCGGCTCCGGCGCACCCGTACATTCACCCGGTGCCAGGCCAGGTAATCCGTAAAGGTCTTGGTGGCATCTTCTCCCGGCCCGGTGAACGACTCGCCCTGTATGGGATTGTACTCGATTACATTGACAAGGTGGGTGGGTACGCGGCGATAGATTTTCACCAATGCCGCAGCATCTTCGAGCGAATCGTTGACACCCTTCAGCAGCACATATTCGAGGGTGATATCGTTTTTTGTTTTTGAATAGAAATGGTTGAGGGCATCCACCAGCATGTCGATGCTGTTGGTTTCGTTGATGGGCATGATGGCATCGCGCTTGGCGTCGTCGGCGGCATGCAGGGAAAGCGCCAGATTGAAGCGCACCTGGTCGTCGCCCAGCTGTCGGATCATTTTGGCCACACCCGCCGTACTTACCGTGATGCGGCGGGGGCTCATGGCCAGTCCGTCGTTAGCCATCATGCGCTCTGCCGCAGCCAGCACATTGCGGTAGTTGAGCAGGGGCTCGCCCATGCCCATGAACACCACATTCGACAATTTTTTGCCGAATCCACGCTCCGACTGTTCGTTGATGATGGCTACCTGGTTGTAGATCTCATCATAGTCGAGGTTGCGCTTGCGCTCGAGTTTGCCGGTGGCGCAGAACTTGCAGCTCAAACTGCAGCCCACCTGCGAAGAAATGCAGGCCGTGTTGCGTTTTTCGGTGGGAATCAGCACCCCCTCGATCATATGCCCGTCGTGCGTGCGGAACCGCGATTTGATGGTGCCGTCGGCACTCTGCCGGGTGGTGTCGATGCTGAGGGCGGGAAAAATGAAATCCTCGGCCAGCCGGGTGCGGAGGTCTTTCGAGAGGTCAGACATGTCATCGAAGGAAGCGGCGTTCTTTTTCCAGATCCATTCATGTACCTGACGGGTGCGGAACTTCTTCTCCCCCAGAGCGGCAAAATAAGTGGCCAGTTCTTCAGGGACCAGGTGCCGGATATTACGCTTTTCGCCTTGCATGCCGCAAAGATACTGAGCAAAGGCGGATACCCCGGGGAATATTCGGGGCCTGAGTACGGCATTTGGATGCTTCGCTTACCTTTGTTGAAACATCATATTTTATGCAATTAGGATATTTCAACTACCCCCCGCCGGCCAATGAACCGGTTCTGTCATATGCCCCCGGTTCAGCCGAAAAAAAACGGCTCAAGGAAACCCTTGCGCAAATGAAAACGGAGGCCATCGACGTGCCCATGTACATCGGTGCCGAGGAAGTGCGCACCGGAAAAAAAGTAGCCATGCGACCTCCGCACGAACACGGCCATGTGCTCGGCCATTTTCATGAAGGCGATGCCGCACATGTGAAGAAAGCCATCAGTACCGCGTTGCGGGCCAAAGACAAATGGGCGGCCGCAACCTGGGAAAACCGTGCAGCTATTTTTCTGAAAGCGGCCGATCTGCTGGCCACCAAATACCGGGCGCAGATTGTGGCAGCCACCATGCTGGGCCAGAGCAAGAACTGCTTTCAGGCGGAGATTGATTCTGCCTGCGAACTGATCGATTTTCTGCGTTTCAATGTGCATTTCCTCAGCGAAATATACCGGCAGCAGCCCGTGAGTTCCACCGGCACGCACAACCGCATGGAATACCGGCCCCTTGAAGGCTTTGTATTGGCCGTTTCGCCCTTCAACTTCACCGCCATCGGCGGCAACCTGCCCACCAGTGCGGCCATGTGCGGGAATGTAGTGGTTTGGAAATGCGCGCATACGCAGGTGTACAGCGCACAACTCTTCATGCGCATCCTCCGGGAAGCGGGACTGCCCGACGGAGTCATCAATCTGATTTATGTGGACGGGCCCACCATGGGCGACATCTGTTTCAACCACCCCGATTTTGCCGGAGTACATTTTACCGGCAGCACGGGTGTGTTCAACCATATGTGGAAGACCATCGGTGCCAACACTTCATTATACAAATCCTATCCGCGCATCGTCGGCGAAACCGGCGGCAAGGATTTCGTGCTCGCACACAAGAGCGCCGATGTAGATGTGCTGGTAGCCGCATTGTGCAGGGGCGCCTTCGAATACCAGGGACAAAAATGCTCCGCCGCCTCCAGAGCCTATATCCCTTCCAACCTCTACCCTGCCGTGAAAAAGAAACTGCTGTCCGAAATCAAAACCATGAAGATGGGCAGCGTGGAAGATTTTTCCAACTTCGTGAACGCGGTGATTGACGAAAAAAGTTTCAACAAACTGGAAGGCTATATCAAAGCGGTACGCAAAAAAGGCAGCCCGGCCCGCATCATCGCAGGAGGCAAGTGCGACAAATCGGTTGGCTACTTCATCGAACCCACGGTGATTGAAACCACCGACCCCGCCTATGTGACCATGTGCGAGGAACTTTTCGGCCCCGTGCTTACTCTGTACGTGTACGACGAAAACCGTTTTGATGATGTATTGAAGCTGGTCGACAGCACTTCGCCCTACGCCCTCACCGGCGCCGTGATTGCGCGCGACCGTTATGCCGTGGAAACAGCCACCGCGAAGCTGCGCAACAGCGCGGGCAATTTCTATATCAACGACAAACCCACAGGAGCCGTGGTGGGACAGCAACCCTTCGGTGGCGGAAGAGCCAGTGGCACCAACGACAAGGCCGGATCCATGCTGAACCTTTACCGCTGGCTGAGCGCACGCACCATCAAGGAAACGCTGGCGCCAGTGACCGATTACCGCTATCCCTTCCTGGGAGAAGAATAAACCGGATGCCCATGCAGACCATACTCAACAAGGAGGAACTGAACCTGACCCTGCTCCGGCTTGCGCACCAGCTCACCGAAAACCATGAGCAGCTCAGCGACCTCGTTTTTGTGGGCATACAGCCCCGGGGCGTGCATGCCGGAAAAAGGATTGCCGAACATATACGCCTGCTTTATCCCGATCAGCCTGTACACTTCGGAATGCTCGACATCACATTTTACCGCGATGATGTGCGCAGCGAACTGCATGTGCCCAATACCACCGACATGCCCTTTTCGGTGGACGGGAAACAGGTTGTACTGATTGACGATGTGCTCTATACCGGGCGTACCGTGCGGGCCGCTCTTGATGCCCTGCAGGATTTCGGCCGCCCCCGCAAGGCCGAACTCTGTGTGCTGGTGAACCGGCGTTTCGACCGCGAACTGCCCATACAGCCCGATTACTGCGGTAAGACCATCGACAGCGCTTTTTCGCAGAAAGTGCGGGTAGACTGGCAGCAGGAGGAAGTTTACCTCTACTGAATGCAACCCGACGGCGGAACAGGCGAATTGCTTATTTATTGTAGATTTGACCTTTGATGCGACAACTATCTACCGGCCACCTTCTGGGCATCAGCGCCCTGCTCCCCGACGACATTTCGCTTTTGCTTGACACCGCAGCCCAGTTCAAGGAAGTGCTGCAGCGTCCGGTGAAGAAAGTGCCCTCGCTGCGCGATGTGTCCATCGTCAATCTCTTTTACGAAAATTCCACCCGCACCCGCATTTCTTTCGAACTGGCCGAAAAAAGGCTGGGCGCCGACGTGATCAATTTTTCCGCCTCGGGTTCTTCAGCCGCCAAGGGTGAAACGCTGCTCGACACCGTCAACAACATACTGAGCATGAAGGTCGATATGGTGGTGATGCGCCACCCGGCCAGCGGAGCGCCCCACTTCCTCTCGCAGCATATACGCGTACCCGTCATCAATGCCGGCGACGGCACCAACGAACATCCCACACAGGCCCTGCTCGACGCATTCTCGATTCGGGAGAAGCTCGGTGGCATTGCCGGAAAAAAAGTGCTGATTGTGGGCGATATCATGCACTCCCGGGTAGCCCTGAGCAATATCTACCTGCTCAAAAAAATGGGGGCGGAAGTGATGGTATCGGGCCCGCCGACCCTTATTCCCATCCACCTACGCGAAGCTTTTGACGTGCAGGTGGAATACGATATCCGCAAAGCCCTGCGCTGGTGCGATGTGGCCAATGTATTGCGCATACAGCTCGAGCGGCAGCAGACCGTGCTGTTTTCTTCGCTGCGCGAATACAACCTCTCGTACGGCATTTCACAGCGGTTGCTGGACGAACTGCCCCGGCCTATTGTGATCATGCACCCCGGCCCCATCAACCGCGGCGTGGAGATTGACAGCGACGTGGCCGACAGCGAACATTCCATCATCCTCGACCAGGTGGAAAACGGCGTGGCCATGCGGATGGCGGTCATTTACCTGCTGGCGGGAACCCGGCAATCCTGATATATCCACCAACCAACCATATCATTCCACCATGCGTATCTGTCTCTTTCCCGGCACATTCGATCCGGTGACCCTGGGCCATATCGACATCATCAACCGGGCCACCAACCTGTTCGACAAAGTGGTGATCGGCATCGGCCGCAATGCCGGAAAAACGCCTATGTTCGACGAAGCCCTGCGCCTGCAATGGCTGCAGGAAATCTATGCAAGCAACCCGAAAGTGGAGGCCCGGCTTTATGAAGGTCTCACGGTGAAATGCTGCAAGGAAGTCGGGGCGCGCTATATTGTGCGCGGCATCCGCTATGTGAATGATTTCGAGTATGAGAAAGCCATTGCCGACATGAACAGAAGCATTGACGGTGACATTGAGACGGTGTTCCTCACCTGCATGCCCGAGTTCACATCGGTAGCTTCCACGCTGGTGCGCGATGTGCTTAAAAACGGCGGCGATATGTCGCGCTTCCTGCCAGAAGCCGTCAACCGAAGCATCGGGAAATGATGCGGAGACTTTTGCCCATTTTCTATTGAATTTTGTGCTGCTTTCGTTTTTTAGAGCACTAATTATTCTACCCAAATTAAATTCATATCCTTTGCCTCCACTGCCGGCGGGCAGCGTACCTGTGTCCGCGCTGCACCCGCTTCTTTCGAAAAAAAGGCTGCGCATTTTTCGAATGCCGCCTTCGGCAGCACCGAACCGGCTGAGGCGCTCCCACAGGTACTGGTGATGAATAGCAATCAGCCAGCCTGGCATTCATCAAAGCAGCCAGGTAACGCAAACAGAAATGATAGTAGGGGCTTTTACCTATCCTTTGTTGAACACGGAAAGTATATCGCGGATGGATGCATAGGTTTTTTCAATAACCGCCGCGATGTTTTCTTTTTTCACCCATTGCACGGCCGTAATCTGCTCTTCGGCCTGGGGTATCAGCACGGGATTTCCAGCGCAGCGCATATGGTACCAATGGGTGGTTTTCAAAATTTGCTTTCCGTCTTCCTCGTAAGTGTGATAGGTTTCGCCAATCTTTCGATTGAAGCCGAGACCACCCACACCCGTTTCCTCCTCCACTTCCCGCAGGGCGGCGGCTTCGGGGGTTTCACCCTCATCCAGCTTGCCTTTGGGAAGGTCCCACATGCCGCGGCGGAAAATGAACAGGAGGCCGCCGGCCTCGTTTTCTACGATGCCTCCGGCGGCGGTTATTTGCTCAAAATGTCGGAAGAAGGCCTTGCGCAGCGCCTGCAGATCGGTATGCTGCATGACGCCCGCATGAAATGCTTCCCGCTTGATTTCATGGAGCAGGGTTTTGACGGCGGCATTCGAAAATTCGTCGATAAACACCGTATCCGGATGGTGCAGTACATCGGCCCAGAGGGGGTCGATGCCGTCGCAGAGATATACGGGCTTGTCGCCAAAATAAACCTTGATGAACATGGGAAGCGGGTTTTGAGGGTTTGATTTGATGATGGGCGTTTGGTCGCTTTGGAATAAATTGCGGCATGAGCCATGAGCAAGCCGTTGCCGAAAAACTGTTACAAATTAAGGCAATTCAACTGAACCCCGGACAGCCCTACACCTGGGCAAGCGGCTGGAAAAGCCCGATTTACTGCGACAACCGGAAAGTACTGTCGTTCCCCTATATCCGCGACTTCATCAAGAGCGAGCTCTGCAATGTGGTGTTCCAGCATTTTCCCGAGGCAGACGTGGTGGCAGGTGTGGCCACGGCGGGCATTGCCTGGGGCGCCATGGTGGCCGACCAGTTGAAACTGCCCTGTATTTATGTACGGCCGCAACCGAAGGGGCATGGATTGGGCAACCAGATCGAAGGCTACTTCGAAAAAGGTCAGCGGGTAGTGGTGCTGGAAGACCTGGTATCGACCGGCAAAAGCAGCCTGCAGGTGGTGGAAGTATTGCGGCAGGCCGGCATGGAGGTTCAAGGAATGGTTTCCATTTTCAGCTACGGTTTCCCGGAGGCCACTGCCAATTTCGAAAAAGCCAGAGTCAAACTCTTACCCCTTACACGCTACGAAACGCTGATCCGACTGGCGCTTGAAAAGAAACTGGTGAATGCGGAGC